>NZ_JBHXEM010000008.1:0-136499 GCF_042724755.1 Kitasatospora sp. NPDC127067
CGAACAGCTGACAGATTTCGAAATCTGTCAGCTGTTCGCTGTCATCTGTTATCGGTCACCTGTTACCGGTCACCTGTCACGCGCGACCCGGCGACCGGTCGGCTCACCGACCGGCGATCGCGTGCACGAACTTCGCGCCGTCGATGGTGCCCAGGCCGCTGGCGAGGTCGTAGCCCTCGGCGGCGTTGTAACCGGTGACGCCGTTCCAGCCGTTGTCGCCCTGCTTGACGTCCACGATGCCGCTCCACTTGCTCGGCAGCAGGTTCATGCCGTACAGGCGCCAGTTGAGCTGGCCGAGGCGGTGGCCGGCGAGCTGGTCGGCGAGCGCGACGACGCCCGAGAACAGCGGGGTGGCCTCGCTGGTGCCGCCGGTGAGGTGCCAGCCGACCGAGGTCGGGTCGTAGGACTCGTAGGTCCAGGCGGCGCCGTCCACGGCCGCGCTCATGCTGATGTCCGGGGTGCCGCGGTGGTTGCCGGTGACGTTGGCGACGCCGGCCTGGTACCACGGGCGCTCGAAGATGCCCGAGACGCCACCGCCGCCGGCGCCGGACTTGTCGTGCCACACCTTGTCGGGCGCGGTGCGGTTGCCGGAGTCGTCCAGGGTGAGCTGGGTGCCGCCGATGGAGGTGACCAGCGGGTCCGAGGACGGCCAGGAGTTGACCTTGTACGGGTACAGGTCGCTGCCGTTCTCCTGGGCGTCGGTGGCGCCGTTGTCGCCGGAGGCGGCGAGCACGGTCACGTTGTGGTCGGCGGCGGCCTGGAAGGCGTACCGCAGATCGGTGAGCGACTTGAAGTCGCCCTTGTCGTAGCCCGGGAAGGTGTTCTCGGTGGCGCCGAAGCTCTGCGAGATGACGTCGGCGCGGCCGGCCTTGATGAGGGCCTTCTCGGCGTCCATCATCTCGGGCAGGCCGGTGATGCCCTCGGTCTCGGCGACGCCGGTCTCGACCAGGATGATGTGGGCGTCGGGGGCGATCGCGTGGGCGTACTCGACGTCCAGGGTGGTCTCGCCGGCCCAGCCGGTGTGGTCGGGGTTCTTCGGGTCCCAGGTGGGGACGTTGCCCCACTTGACCACCTCGACGTTGGTGTCCGGGATGCCCCACTGCTTGTCGAAGACCTCCAGGTCGTGCTGGATGGTCGGCGAGCCGAAGGAGTCGACGATGACGATCGTGCGGCCCTTGCCGGTGATGCCCTCCTGGTACAGCGGGTTCAGGTTGTAGGCGGCCCGGTACTGGAGCGGCGAGTAGCAGTGGATGCCGACCTGGCTGACGCACTGGGTGGTGCTCAGCGGGGCGGGGCGGCCCTGGGCGCTGTGCTGCCCGAAGGAGGCGGGGCGGACGTGGACGCCCGTGAGGTCGTGGGCGGGGGAGGCGATCGCGGTACCGGCGGCCGGTACGGCGACGGTGCCGGCCGTGAGGGCGGTGGCCCCCACGGCGAGAAGGGCCAGGGCGCGGCGGAGGGTGGCGGGGCTGCCCATGGGGCTCCTTGGGGCGCAGGGCCTGACCTGGTTCGGTCGGGTCGGTCCGGCCATCCCATCGAGAGCCGCATGATCATGCCATAGTCAATTGGTGGGGTCGTATGATCAAGGGCATGGTCATGCTCGGCCACGCGAAAAGGTAAAGGCCGTCCCAGGGGAAAGTAACTCCCCACCTGGGACGATCTGGTGACGACGCGTCAGGAAGGCGGCTAGCGCGCCCCGCCGTTGACGTACAGCGTCTGCCCGCTGACGTAGGAGGCCTCCTCGCTGGCCAGGAAGGCGACGACCGAGGCGATCTCCTCCGGCTGCCCGACCCGGCGCAGCGGCGTCCGGGCGGCGACCTCGCCCTGGTGGTCCTCGGCGCTGCTGCCGACCCGTTCGGCGGTGGCCGCGGTCATCGCGGTGGCGATGTACCCGGGCGCGACGGCGTTGACGTTGATGTTGAACGGGCCCAGCTCGATCGCCAGGGTCGCGGTGAGGCCCTGGATGCCGGCCTTGGCGGCCGCGTAGTTGGCCTGGCCCCGGTTGCCGAGGGCGGAGCGCGAGCTGAGCGAGACGATCTTCCCGTACTTCTGCGCCACCATGTACTTCTGTGCCACGTGGCTGCAGTTGTACGCGCTGGTCAGGTTGACCGTCAGCACCGCGTCCCAGTCGGTCTTGGGCATCCGGAAGAACAGGTTGTCCCGGGTGATCCCGGCGTTGTTGACCAGGATGTGCAGCCCGCCGAGGTCCGCCGCGACCTGGGCGAACACCGCCTCCACGGCGTCGTAGTCGGCCACGTCGCAGCCGTACGCCCGTGCGGTGCCGCCCTTGGCGGTGATCTCGGCGACCGTCCCGGCCGCCCGCTCGGCGGTGAGGTCGACGACGGCGACCGCCGCGCCCTCCTTCGCCAGCCGGCGGGCGGTGGCCGCCCCGATGCCCTGCGCCGCGCCGGTCACCACGGCGACCTTGTCCGCGAACCGCGTCATGTGAACTCCTCGGTGGTTGGGATCGACAGTCGACAAGTTGACGGTCGACAAGCGGTGGACCACGGATGGTCAGACGTTCTCGACCAGCACGGCCGTTCCCTGCCCCACGCCCACGCACATGGTGGCCAGGCCGCGCCGGGCACCGGTACGGCGCATCCGGTGCAGCAGGGTGGTGAGGATGCGGGCGCCGGAGCCGCCCAGGGGGTGGCCGAGCGCGATCGCTCCGCCGCTGGGGTTGACCACCTCCTCGGCCTGCTCCGGTCCGAAACCGATGCCGTCGGCGGAGGCCAGCGCCTGGGCGGCGAAGGCCTCGTTCAGTTCGGCGGTGTCCAGATCGGCGAGCGACCAGCCGGCCCGCGCGAGCACCTTCGCCGTGGCCGGCACCGGACCGATGCCCATGACGTCCGGGTGCACCCCGGCCGAGGCGCCGGCCACGTACCGGCCGAGCGGCTGGAGCCCGAGGTCGCGCAGCGCCTCCTCGCCGACCAGGACGAGCCCGGCCGCGCCGTCGTTCATCGGCGAGGCGTTCCCGGCGGTGACCGTGCCCCCGGCGCGGAACACCGGCTTGAGGCCGGCGAGCTTCGCCAGGCTGGTGTCCTCGCGGATGCCCTCGTCCCGGCTCACCGTCATCCCGTCCGGCCGCTCGACCGGGACCAGTTCGGCGTCGAAGTGCCCGTCCTTGCGGGCGGCGCCGGCCCGTTGGTGGCTGCGCAGCGCGAAGGCGTCCTGGCGCTCCCGGCCGATGCCGTACCGGGCGGCCACCTCCTCGGCGGTCTCGCCCATGCCGAGCACGCCGTGCAGTTCGGCCATCCGCGGGTTGGTGAGCCGCCAGCCGAGCCGGGTGTCGAAGGTCTCCATCCGGTGCGGCAGCGCCTCGTCCGGGCGGGGCAGGACGAAGGGGGCGCGGGTCATCGACTCGCAGCCGCCGGCCAGCACCACGTCCGCCTCGCCGGAGCCGATGGCCCGGGCGGCGAGGGTGACGGCCTCCAGGCCGGAGGCGCAGAGCCGGTTGACGGTGGCTCCGGGGACGGTCTCCGGCAGGCCGGCCAGCAGGACGGCCATCCGGGCGGCGTTGCGGTTGTCCTCGCCGGCCTGGTTGGCGGCGCCCCAGTAGACGTCGTCGATCCGGGCGGGGTCGAGCGCGGGGACGTCGGCGAGCAGGGCGCGCAGCACGGTGGCCGAGAGGTCGTCCGGGCGGACCGTGGCGAGCGCGCCGCGCAGCCGGCCGATGGGTGTGCGGCGGGCGGCGGCGAAGTAGACGGGACGCACGTCGTCGGGCTCCTTGTCGGGTGGTGGGGCGGGGGTGTCCGTGGCGGGTTCAGAAGGCGTTGACGCCGGTCAGGGCGCGTCCGATGAGCAACTGGTGGATCTGGCTGGTGCCCTCGTAGAGCGTCATCACCCGCGCGTCGCGCAGGTACTTGCCGACCGGGTACTCGTCGATGAAGCCGTAGCCGCCGAAGACCTGGAGCGCGTTGTTGGCGGCCCGCACGGCTGCCTCACTGGCGTACAGCTTGGCGACGGAGGACTCGGTGGCGAACGGCAGGCCGCGCTCGATGTGGTCGGCGACCTTCCAGGTGAGCAGCCGGGCCGCCTCGACGTCGACGGCGATGTCGGCCAGCAGTTCCTGGACGAGTTGGTGCGCGGCGATCGGCTTGCCGAACTGCTCGCGCTCGCCCGCGTAGCGGACGGCGGCCTCCAGGCAGGCCCGGGCGATGCCGACACAGCCGGCCGCCACCGACATCCGGCCCTTGGCCAGCGCGGCCATCGCCACGGTGAAGCCCTTGCCGACCTCGCCGAGCCGGGCGGTGTCCGGCACCCGGACATCCTCGAAGGAGAGCCCGGCGGTGGCCTGGCCGCGCAGGCCGAGCTTGCCGTGGATCTCGGTGCGGGTGAAGCCGGGCAGGTCGGTGGGGACCAGGAAGGCGGTGATGCCCCGGTGGCCGCGCTCCTGCGGTCCGTCGCCGCCGGTGCGGGCGAAGACCAGCGCGACGTCGGCCCAGGTGCCGTTGGTGATGAAGGTCTTGGCTCCGCTGATCAGCCAGTGGTCGCCGTCCCGGACGGCCCGGGTGGTGAGGTTGGCGGCGTCCGATCCGGTGCCCGGCTCGGTGAGCGCGAAGCAGGCGAGGGACTCGCCGGAGGTGAGCCGGGGCAGCCAGTGCCGCTTCTGCTCCTCGGTGCCGAAGGCGTTGACGGACTTGCCGACCAGACCGAGCGAGACCGAGACGATCCCGCGCACGGCCGAGTCGCCGCGCCCGAGCTCCTCCAGCACGAGACAGTACGCGAGGTGGTCGCCGCCGCTGCCGCCGTACTCCTCCGGGACGGTCAGTCCGAGGAAGCCGACCTTCGCCAGCTTGCCGACGATCGCCCGGTCGACGGACTCGGCGCGGTCCCACTCGGCGGCGTACGGGACGATCTCGCGGTCGGTGAAGGAGGCGGCGAGGTCACGGACGGCGCTCTGCTCCTCGGACAGCTCCAGGTTCACGGCGGCTCCCGAATCCGGTGTCCTGGGCCCGGTGCGGGGTCCGGGCCGATTAAACTAGCGCTGCAAGTTTTATGGGAGCGACTGTAGCCCCGCCCGGCCCGCGCTGGGAAGGGGCACCTGCCAGAATCGGTCCCCGACACACCCGACCGGAGGAACCGGAGGAACCCGCCGCGATGGCCCGTCCACGCACCCCGCTGCTCAGCCGCGAGCGCATCGTCGCCGCCGCACTGCGGCTGATCGACGACGAGGGGCTGGACGCCCTCTCCACCCGCCGACTCGCCACCGAGCTGTCCGTCAGCGGGCCCTCGCTCTACAACCACTTCGCCACCAAGGACGACCTGCTGGACGCGGTGGTGGACAGCGTCATCGGCGAGGTCGACCTGTCGATGTTCGGGGCCGCCGCCGAGGCCGCGGGGGACGCCGGGGCCGCGGGGGACGCCGAGGCCGCGGGAGCCGCGGGAGCTGCTGGGAGCACCGGGAGCGCCTGGCCGCAGGCGCTGCGCGACTGGGCGCGCTCCTACCGCGCCGCGCTGGCCGCCCACCCCAACATCGTCCCGGTCCTGGCCCAGGGCCCCGGGCGCCGGCCGAACGCGCTGCGGCTGGCCGACGCGGTCTTCGGCCACCTGGTCGAGTCCGGGTGGCCCCGCGGACAGGCCACCAGGATCGGCGCGCTGATGCGCTACTTCGTCACGGGCTCGGCGCTCGCCTCCTTCGCGGCCGGCTTCCCGGCGGACGCCGAGGTCTACGACGCGGCCGACTACCCGCACCTCGGTGAGGCGCACCGGCTGGCCGGGCACCGGGGGACGGTGGACGAGGGCGCCTTCGAGACCGGGCTGGAGGCGCTGCTCGACGGGCTCGCCCTGCGCTACGCCAGGCTCGCCGAGCGGCCCTGACCCGTCGGGACACCCTCGTCGCGAGACGCCCGCCGCGCGGCGCCTCACCCTTTCGCAGCGCGACGCCTCGCCGGACTTCCCCTTCGCCGTGCGGGCCCGCTTCGCCGTGCGGGCCCGGCCCCGCGGAAACGACGCGGCCCCCGCGCCTCCGCGCCGATCGCGCGCGGGGATGCGGGGGCCGGGAGGCCGAGGGGCGGCGGATCAGCCCATGTCCTCCAGCCGGACACCCTTGGTCTCCTTCATGAACTTCGCCACGAAGAGGACGGACAGCGCCGCGAAGGCGGCGTAGACCAGGTAGGTCGCCGACAGGTTCCAGCGCGACATGGACGGGAATGAGACGGTGATCACCCAGTTCGCGATCCACTGCGCGGAGGCGGCGACGGAGAGGGCGGCGGCGCGGATCCGGTTCGGGAACATCTCGCCGAGCATCACCCAGACGACCACGCCCCAGGACATCGCGAAGAACAGCACGAAGGCGTTGGCGGCGACCAGCGCGACGGTGCCCTGGAGGTCGGGCAGGGTGAGGTTGTCCCCGCTGCCGGTGGCCGAGGAGAAGGCCCAGCCGGCGGTGCCGAGCGCGACCGCCATGCCGACCGAGCCGATCAGGGCGAGCGGCTTGCGGCCGATCCGGTCGACCAGCACGATCGCGATCACGGTGCCGAGGATGTTGATCACCGAGCCGACGAAGCTGATCAGCAGCGAGTTGCTCTGGTCGATGCCGACCGACTGCCAGAGGATCGACGAGTAGTAGAAGATCACGTTGATGCCGACCAGCTGCTGGAAGACCGACAGGCCGATGCCGACCCAGACGACGGGGAGCAGGCCGAACCGGCCGCCGAGCAGGTCGCGGAAGCGCGGGCGGTGGTCGGAGGCGATCAGCGACTGGATCTCGGCGATCCGGGCGTCGGTGTCCGTTCCCTCGCCCTCGACCTCGGCGAGCACCTTGCGGGCGTCGTCCAGGCGCTCGGCCTGGATCAGGTAGCGCGGGGACTCGGGGATGACCGAGGAGAGCACGAAGTAGACCGCGGCCGGGACGACGCAGATGCCGAGCATCCACTGCCAGGCCTCCAGCCCGAGCAGCTGGCCGCGGGTGTCGCCGCCGGCCGCCTGCGCCAGCACCCAGTTGACCAGCTGGGATATCGCGATGCCGAGCACGATGGCGGCCTGCTGGAAGGAGGCCAGCCGGCCCCGGTACTTGGTCGGCGCGACCTCGGCGATGTAGGTCGGGGCGATCACCGAGGCGATGCCGATGGCCGCGCCGCCGAGGACGCGCCAGAGGGCGAGGTCCCAGGCGGAGAACGGCAGCATCGAGCCGACCGCGCTGATCGCGAAGAGCAGCGCGCCCGCCTTCATGACCTTGATGCGGCCGTACCGGTCGGCGAACCGTCCGGCGAACGCGGCACCGACCGCCGAGCCCAGCAGTGCGGAGGAGACGATCAGGCCGGTCACGCCGCTGCCGACGCCGAACTTCTCCTGGATCCCGGAGACGGCGCCGTTGATCACGGAGCTGTCGTAGCCGAAGAGGAAGCCGCCGAGGGCCGCTGCCGCGGTGATGAAGACGACGAAGCCGAGGCGGCCGGGCGCGGGGGCCTCGACCGCCCCGGAGGGCTTCTGGGTGACGCTCACGATCTGACTCCTGGTACTCAACGCTGAGCTCGGTAGCCGAGATCGTAACCCCTATTCGTTTAAGTCTTGTACACCTGGACCCTCAAGTTTCGCTCTGAGAATTCGTAAGGTGAACAAGCAAATTGGGCCGCCCGGGTGCGCCGGTCAGGCCGGCGAGGCGAGCGAGAGCCCGAAGCGGTCCCGGGGGTCGGTCCACCAGTGGCTCAGTCCCAGCCCGGCCGCCGACAGCTCCCGGGCCACCCGTTCCCGGCGGAACTTGGCCGAGACCTCGGTGCGCAGCTCCTCGCCCCGGGCGAAGTGCACCGGCAGGTCCAGGGTCGGGATCTTCACGGTCTGCGAGCGCAGCGAGCGCAGCCGCATCTCGATCCACTCCTGCTCGGCGTCCCAGAGCGCGACGTGCTCGAAGGCCTCCGGGTCGAAGTCGGCGCCCAGCTCGCGGTTGAGCACGTTCAGCACGTTCCGGTTGAACTCGGCGGTCACCCCGGCGGCGTCGTCGTAGGCGGCGACCAGCACCGCCGGGTCCTTGACCAGGTCGGTGCCGAGCAGCAGGAAGTCGCCCGGGTCGAGGGCGGTGCGCAGGCCGCGCAGGAAGGCGGCGCGCTCCTGGGGCAGCAGGTTGCCGAGGGTGCCGCCGAGGAAGGCGACCAGGCGCGGGCCGCCCTCCGGGGGCAGCCCGAGCCGGGTGGTGAAGTCGGCGAGCACGCCGTGCACCGCGAGCCCGGGGTACTCGGCGGCGAGCGCGGCGCCGGCCGCGGTCAGGGCGCTCTCGCTGACGTCCACCGGGACGTACGTCTCCAGGGTGCCGAGCGCGCGCAGGGCGTCCAGCAGCAGCCGGGTCTTCTCGGAGGAGCCGGAGCCCAGTTCGACCAGGGTGCGGGCCCCGGTGGCGGCCGCGATCTCGCCGGCCCGGGCGGTCAGGATGGCCCGCTCCGCGCGGGTCGGGTAGTACTCGGGCAGTCGGGTGATCTCCTCGAACAGCTCGCTGCCCCGCGCGTCGTAGAACCACTTCGGCGGCAGCCACTTGGGCTGCGAGGTCAGTCCGTGCCGCACGTCATGGCGCAGCGCGGTGCTGAAGTGGTCGGAGGGCAGCAGTCGGACGAGATCGAATGTGTCCATGACAGGGTGGTTCCTCTGTTCAGAAGATGAAGGGAGAGTGGGGGTCAGTCGCGGCCGGGGAGGCGGTTCACGGCGATGCCGCGCGCGTCCACCAGCAGTAGCGAACCGTCCGGGACGGGCGTCCAGCCGGGCGCGTCGTCGTACGGCTCGGAGGCCACCACCGTGCCGAGGCCCGGCAGCGTGCGGTGGTACAGGGTGTCGCCCCAGGTGGTCGCGGCGATCGCGGTGCCGTCGGTGAGCAGCAGGTTGAGCCGGCCGGTGGTGTGCGCGGCGACGTCCGCCACGGTGCCCGCCAGCGCCTCACCGAGCCCCGCGCCGGCCCGCAGCCGGTGCAGGGCGAGCGCCCACAACAGCGCCGAGTCGGTGCGCGCCTGCAGGTCCAGCAGCTCGGCCGGGGGCAGCAGGGCGGCCAGGGCGTCCAGCTTGCCGGGCCAGCCGGCCACCGCGCCGTTGTGGCTGAACAGCCAGCGCTCGGCGGCGAACGGCGCGGCCGCGCCCTCGCCCGGCGCGCAGCCCTCGGTGGCGGAGCGGACGGCGGCCAGCAGCGCCCGGGTGCGGACCACCCGGGCGAGGTCGGCGAAGGTCTCGTCCGCCCAGATCGGACCGGTCCGGCGGTAGCGGGCGGGTACTTCGTCGCCGTCCGCGTACCAGCCGAGGCCGAAGCCGTCCGCGTTGACCGTGCCGTACTGCTGGACCCGGGGGGCCCAGGACTGCCGGTACAGGCCGTACGGCGGGTGCACCAGAAGTTCCCGGGGGGTCAGCGGCTCGCCCAGATAGGCGATGTGGCGGCACATCAGGCCGACTCCAGGTCGCGCGCGGTGCGGAACCCGGCGAAGATCTGCCGCCGGATCGGGTAGTCCCAGTTGCGGAAGGTGCCCCGGCAGGCCACCGGCGCCACCGCGAAGCAGCCGCCGCGCAGCACCTTGTACTCGGGGCCGAAGAACACCTCCGAGTACTCCTGGTACGGCCAGGCCCGGAACCCCGGGTAGGAGCGGAAGTCGCTGGCCGTCCACTCCCACACGTCGCCGATCAACTGGCGTACCCCGTACGGGGACTGCCCCTTCGGGTAGCTGCCCGCACCGGCCGGGCGCAGATGGCGCTGGCCGAGGTTGGCGTGCTCGGGGCCGGGCGGCCCGTCGCCCCAGGGGTAGCGGCGGGAGCGGCCGGTGGCCGGATCGTTCCGGGCTGCCTTCTCCCACTCGGCCTCGGTCGGAAGCCGTCGTCCGGCCCACCGGGCGTACGCGTCCGCCTCGTACCAACTGACGTGCAGGACCGGCTCGTCCGGCTCGACCGGTGCGACCGTGCCGAAGCGCCGGCGCAGCCACTGGCCGTCCAGGTGGCGCCAGAAGAGCGGGGCGGTCAGGTCGGCGCGCCGGCGGTGCTCCCAGCCCTCCGGCGTCCACCAGCGCGGGTCGTCGTAGCCGCCGTCCGCGATGAACCGCTGGTAGGCCGCGTTGGTGACCGGGGTGGTGTCCAGCAGGAAGGCCGGCAGGTCGACGGTGTGCGCCGGGCGCTCGTTGTCCAGCGCCCACGGCTCGGTGTCCGTTCCCATGGTGAACGGCCCTGCGGGGATGAGGACTTCGGCGGGCAGAGTGGCCGCGTCGGCGGGCGCGGGCGGCGGTGGAGGAGCGGCCAGGGCCGGCTCGCCGGTGCGCAGCTGGTGGGTGATCAGCATGGTCTCGTCGTGCTGCTGCTCGTGCTGGGCGATCATCCCGAACGCGAACCCGGCCTCCAGCAGCGGCGCGCCCTCCAGCGGGCTGGCGGCCAGCAGGTCCAGCACCCGGCCGCGTACCTCGTGGGCGTAGGCGCGGGCCTCGGCCGGCGGCAGCAGCGGCAGGGCGGGGCGCTCGGCGCGGGGGTGCTGGAAGGCGTCGTAGAGCGGATCGATCTCCGGGTGCATCGGGTCGCGGCCGCCGACGTTGCGCAGCAGCCAGAGCTCCTCCTGGTTGCCGATGTGCGCGAGGTCCCAGACCAGCGGGGACATCAGCGGGGAGTGCTGGGCGGTGAGATCGCCGTCCTCGACGCAGTCGGTCAGGGCGGCGGTGCGGGCGCGGGCGGCCAGCAGCTCGGTGGCGATGCTCTCGCGCAGTGCCTCGGTGCCGGCGGTGCCGAGGTCGTCGAGGCCGTCGAGGCCGTCGGTGGTGCCGGTGGTGCCGGTGGGGCCGGTTCCACCCGTGGCGTCGGTGCGGTCCGTGCTGCCTGCCCCGGCATCCCCGTGGGGTCGGACGTCGGTCATGATGCGGCCTCCTCCGGGGGAGTGCGTCGGGTGCCGGAGCGCAGGGCGTCCAGCTGGTCGTCGGCCGGGCAGCGGCCGCGCGCGGGATAGCGCTCGGCGAACTCGGCGACGGTGGTGCGCAGCCGCCCGGCACCGGGCAGGCGGCCCAGTGCGGCGTCGGCGGCGGCGAAGCAGGCGAGGGCGGCGCGGCGCAGCTCGGGGTCGGCCGTCGCCAGGGTGGCGGCGCGGCGCCAGACCCCGCTGCGCGGCGGTCGCGGACCGTCCGCCCCCTCCCGCCGGTCGATGGCGTCCAGCGGCTCCAGCGCGGCCAGTGCGGCATCGGCGGCCAGCGCGTCCTCCAGCAGTGCGGTCACCAGCGCGGTGACCACCACCCAGCCGTCCCCGGGCTGGGCGTCGATCATCCGCAGCTCCAGGTGGCCGCGCGGGCGCACCGGCGGGAAGAGGGTGGTGCGGTGGTAGTCCAAGTCGTCGAGGGTGGGCGGGCGTTCGCCCGCGCCGCGGATCCAGTCGCGGAACGTCAGACCGGCCGGGGCCGTCCAGGGCAGGCCCTCGGGCCGTCGCACGCACAGCACCCGGGCGTCCAGCACGTACTGCGCCCACGCCTCGCGCGGATCGCCGTGATCCGGCTCGGGGGCCAGCGTGCGGGTCGGGTCCATCCGGGACCAGACGGTCTGCCGGGTGGACCGGTGACCGGTCGGACTTCCGTCCAGGATAGGCGAGTTGGCGAAGGCGGCGACCAGCACCGGGCCCAGCAGATGGGCCAGTCGCCAGCGGCGCTCCACCGCGTGCGGACCGTCCGTGTCGCCGGCGTCCAGGCACACCTGCACCGACGCGGTACCGGTCATCATGATCCGGCCCCAGGGCCCCGCGGAGTCGAAGAAGTGCTCCATCGCGAGGTAGCGGGGGTGGTCCAGCACCATCGGTCGGGGACGGGCCAGCGGGTCCGTTCCGGTGCCGGTGAGTCGAAGGCCCTGCGCCGCGAAGGCGGCCCGCAGGGCGGTCAGATCACGTCGGGTGTCCTCGACGCAGGCCAGGAGGCCGGTGGCGGGCGGGGAGCTGAGCTCGACCTGTCCGCCGGGTTCGAGCGTGAGGCGCGAACCGGAGGGGAGGGAGTCGCCGTCCGGGCCGCCGAGGGGCAGTGAATCCAGTGCGGCGTGGAGCAGTTCCGGCCGTACGGGCCGGGTGGGACATTGATCGTCATGGACGAACCACTCGACCTCCACCCCCACGAGGCGGGGAGGTCCGATCTTGAAGCAGACGCCCGACACGTGGCTGCGCGCCCCCGATTCGGTCAACGGGGTCACCCCCGACGGGGGTAGTGGCGTGCTCTGCCGTTCGGGCGGAGTGGTGCGGGATACCGGTATCACCGGACTCACCATCCTCGGGATCACGATTGCGGCCCGGTCTACCTTGCCCAGTCTGCTACGGAGCATGCGGGGGCGCCCCGCAAAATTCGCGTGAACATTCGTTTTTGCAGGTCAGGGGCGTGGCGAACGGGTGAGGGCGGGATTTTCCGGCCGACCGGCGGGCGGGGCCCGGGCCCGATCCGGCCGGGGCATGTGCCGGGGTCACAGGCGCTCCAGCCGCTCCAGGACGGTCATCAGGACCGGCCCCGGCAGGGCGTAGTTCAGCCGCAGCGAACCCCGGCCGCCGGAGCCGAACTCGGCGCCGTCGGAGGCCTCCAGGCCGCAGCGCTCCAGCAGGGCCCGGCGGGCGTCGGCGGGCGGCAGGCCGAGCGCGGCGGCGTCCAGCCAGAGCAGGTAGGAGGCGTGCGGGGCGGAGCGGACGGCGGGCCCGAGCCGGTCGGTCAGCCGGATGCGGGCGGCGGCCAGGTGGGCGAGCAGGGCGTCCAGCCAGGGGCCGCCCTCGCGCAGTGCCGCCTGCTGCACGGTCTGCTCCAGCAGGCCGCCCTCCCAGAGGCCGTAGCCGGCCAGCGCCTCGGCGAACCGGGCGCGCAGCCCGGCATCGGGGACGAGGGCGAAACCGCTGGGGATGCCGGAGCAGTTGAAGGTCTTGCCGACGGAGTTGAGGGTGACGACGTGGCGCAGGTGCGCCGGGTCGGCGGTGGCGACGGCGACGGGGTGGGTCTGGCCGGGGTGGGTGAGGTCGCCGTGCACCTCGTCCGAGACCAGCAGCGCGCCGCTCTCGGCCGCCCGCGCGGCGAGACCGCGCACCGCGCCGAGGGGCCACACGGTGCCGGAGGGGTTGTGCGGGTTGCTCAGCAGCACGGCGCCGGCGGGGCGGGGGAGCGGGCCGTGCGGGAGCCGGTAGCCGTCCGGGCCCAGGTGCAGCGGCAGCGCGTGGTGGGGGAGGCCGGCCGTGCGGCAGAGCTGGGCGAAACCGCCCCACTCGGGGGTGGGGAAGAGGACGGGGGCCTGCGGCCGTACGGTCTCCAGCAGGATGCGCAGCGCGGTGCGCGGGCCGCAGGGCAGCAGCAGGACCCAGTCCGGGTCCACCGCGGCGCCGTGCCGGGCGCGGTACCAGTCGGCCACCAGGGTGCGGCCGGCCGGGTCGCACACCGTGTAGCCGTACGCGCGGTGGCGGGCGCGCCGTTCCAGCGCCTCGGCGACGGCGGGCGGACCGGGCAGGTCCATGTCGGCGAGGCTCATCGGGATCACCCCGGGGGCGTCCGCGCGGGCCCACTTGCTGCTGCCGGTGCCGGTCCGGTCGAAGGGGGCGTCGAACCCGAAGTCGGGGGTGGGGGCGGAGGCGGAGCCGGAAGCGGGGCCGGAGACGGGGGCGCCGCGAACAGATGACAGATTTCGAAATCTGTCATCTGTTCGCTGAAAGCTGTCGTCCGTCATCTGTTCGCCGTCACCCGCCGCTCGTCGTCCGTCGCTCGTCGTCCGTCGTCCGCCGCCCGCCGCCCGCCGCCCGCCAGATGGGCGGCGAGCCCCCGCCGCCCCCGGCACATCATCACCGCGTGGTTGGCCCGGAACAGCGGGTGCAGCGGCAGGGCGAGCCGGCGCAGCAAGGGCTTGCCGGGCCGGGTGTCCTCCTCGAACAGCACCCGGCTGCCCGCGCTGCCCTGGCTGCCCGCGCCGCCGGCGGAGTCCGGCGTCACCGTGAACCGCGTCCACCCGGTCAGGTCGCCCCGCATGGTCACCTCCAGTACCCCGGCGGCCGGGTCGCGCCGGCTCGCCACCAGGCCGATCACCAGCCGGTACGGCAGCAGTGCGCGCACCACCACGTCCCCGCGGTCCTCGCCGGTCGGCCGGACCTCGCGGATCTCCGGCCACCACAGCGGGTAGCTCCGCACGTCCTCCAGTGCCGCGTACACGGCTGGCGCCGGAGCCGCGAGCCGCCAGATGCCCCGGAATCGGTAGTGGTTGGGGTCCACCACCCCACCCTAGTGCGGCCCGGCCGGCCCGAGGGGCGAACGCCGGTGGACCGTTGTCGAGTTGGTCCCCGGTGCGGACCCGCGCCGGAGAGCGGGCGTTCCGGAGGCGTCCGTCCTTCGGGAAGGGTGCATTCCGCTTGCACCCGTTCGGGGTGCGGGGGAGGATCTTGTGTGCTTGTAGTCTCAACAGTCACAGCAGCATCCCCAGGGTGCTGCCACCCCAGAACCGGAGTGAAGGAGTCACAGGCATGCGGCGACCGAGCTGGGTACCGGAGGGTACGGACCTGGACAAACCGAACGCCGCGCGGGTCTACGACTACTACCTGGGGGGCTCCCACAACTTCGAGGTCGACCGGGAGATGGCCCGCAAGGCGATGGCCCTGTGGCCGGAGCTGCCGCAGATCATGCGCTCCAACCGCGCCTTCCTGCGCCGCGCCGTGACCTTCCTCGCCGAGCAGGGCGTCAGCCGCTTCCTGGACATCGGCTCCGGCATCCCGACCTTCAGCGCGGTGCACGAGATCGCCCGCGAGATCCGCCCCGGGGCGAAGGTCGTCTACGTGGACCGCGACCCGGTCGCCGTCGCGCACAGCCGTCTGCTGCTGGAGGACGACCGGGACAGCGCCGTCGTCCAGGCCGACCTGCGCGACGTGGCCGACCTGCTGGCCCGCCCCGAGGTCGCCGAGCTGCTGGCGGCCGGCGAGCCGGTGGCCGTACTGCTGGTCGCCGTCGCCCACTTCGTCAGCGACGAGGAGGACCCGTGGAAGCTGATCGGCGTGATCCGCGACGCCCTCCCGCCCGGCAGCGCGCTGGTGCTCTCGCACGCCTCCCTGGAGGGCCGCCCGGACCAGGCGGAGGACCACCAGAAGCTGTACCGGATGACGCCGACCCCGCTGACCATGCGCACCCACGAGCAGATCACCGCGATGTTCTCCGGCTTCGAGCTGGTCGAGCCGGGCGTGGTCTACCTGCCGCAGTGGCGCCCGGACCAGCCCGGTACGGTCGGTGAGCACCCCGAGCGGATGACCGGGGTGGCGGGCGTGGGGTTCCGCCCTTGATCGGACGCGACGGACGAGGCACCGACGGCCGTGCGCCCCGCGCGGCGGCCGCCGGAAGCGCGGTGCCGGGCCCGGGCGGCAGCACGACCCGGGGCAACGGGAGCGGCCGAGCGGCCGTCGCCGGGCCCGCCGCAACCGGCGCGCACAGCAGAGGAACCAGGTTCAGCAGATGAGTACCACCCCGGTGCGCGGCAACGCGGAGCGCTTCCACGAGGACTGGGCCCGGCTGCTCTCCGCCGACCACGGCATCGCCGTCCACCCCGGACTGCTCGGCCGGCTGGTCGCGCGCACCGCCGCGCTGCTGCACCGCGCCCAGGAGGACGACCCGTTCGAGCCGCGGCTGGCCGCGCAGGCCGGCGCCGAGCTGGTCGACGCGCACTTCACCGACCCGGTGCTGCTGGCCCGGGCGGTCGAGCTGCTCCAGGCGCAGCCCGTCCACGACGACCGCGGCCCGGCCCTGACCGGCGCCTTCGCGGCCGGCTGGGCGGGCGCCCTGCGCGAGCGCACGCTGATCGAGCAGGAGGCGATCCGCACCGCCGCCGACGCCGCCCGCAAGGAGGCCGAGCGGGCGCTGCGCGCGTCCGAGGCCCGGTTCCGGGCGCTGTTCGAGAGCGCCGCGATCGGCATCGGCATCGGCGACACCGACGGCAACATCATGGCGGTCAACAAGGCCCTCCAGGAGCTGTTCGGCGCGGGCCCGGAGGACATGATCGGGCGCCGGGTCGGCGACCTCGTGCACCCCGAGGACACCCCGGGCGTGTGGGAGGCGTACGAGGAGCTGATCAGCGGCAAGCGGGACTACTTCCAGTTCGACAAGCCGTACTACCGCCAGGACGGCGAGGTGATCTGGACCCACCTGACCGTCTCGCTGATCCGCGACGACGACGGCATCCCGCAGTACCAGGTCGCGATGCTGGAGGACGTCACCGACCGCTACCGGCTCCAGGAGCGGCTGCGCCACCAGGCCACCCACGACCCGCTGACCGGCCTGCCCAACCGCGCGGCCTTCTTCGAGCGGCTGGAGAAGCTGTTCGAGGAGCCCGAGCCGGGTGCCCGCTTCGGCCTCTGCTACGTCGACCTCGACGGCTTCAAGGTGGTCAACGACAGCCTCGGCCACGACATGGGCGACCAGCTGCTGGCCGCCGTCGGCGCCCGGCTGAAGGCCGCCCTCAGCCCGCTGGGCCACCTGGTCGCCCGGCTCGGCGGCGACGAGTTCGTCGTCCTGCTGGAGCGCTGCCGGGGCGAGCAGGAGGCGGTGGCCGCCGCGAAGACCGTGCTCAAGGCGCTCGCCGGGCCGGTGCTGATCGGCGACCACAAGCTCGCCGTCGGTGCCAGCGTCGGCGTGCTGGAGCGGCGGGTGTCCACCACCACCCCGGGCGCGGCCGTCCGCGCCGCCGACCTCACGCTGTACCGCGCCAAGGAGGCCGGCCGCGGCCGCTGGACGCTGTTCGACCCCAAGGAGAACGCCCGCGCGGTCAGCCGCTACGCGGTGTCGGTGCGGATGCCCGCGGCCCTCGACCGCGGCGAGTTCTTCATCGACTACCAGCCGCTCTACCGCCTCGCGGACGGCCGGCTGGCCGCCGTGGAGGCGCTGGTGCGCTGGCGCCACCCGCAGCTCGGCGTGCTCGGCCCGGACGAGTTCGTCACCACCGCCGAGGAGACCGGGCTGATCATGCCGCTCGGCCGCTGGGTGCTGGAGCAGGCCTGCGGCCAGGCCGCCGACTGGATCAAGCGGTACGGCGACGCCGCCCCGCAGCTGAACGTCAACCTGGCGGTCCGGCAGGCCCGCAGCGCCGCCCTGGTCACGGACCTCGGCCGGATCCTCGACGGCACCGGACTGGACCCGGCCCGGCTGCAGCTGGAGATCACCGAGTCGACCGTGGTCGGACCCGAGGACGAGGCGCTGCGCACCCTGCACGGGCTGGTCGACCTCGGGGTGTCGCTGGCCGTGGACGACTTCGGCACCGGCTGGTCCAACCTCGCCTACCTGCGCGACCTGCCGGTCTCCGGGCTGAAGATCGCCGGTTCCTTCGTCGGTGACCTGCACGAACCGGGGAAGGACGAGTCCACCGGGTGGCGGATCGTCAGCGGACTGGTGTCGATGGCGCACGCGCTCGGGCTGAACGTCACCGCCGAGGGCGTGGAGACCCACCGGGACGCGGAGCGGCTGCGGACCATGGGCTGCGACTGGGCGCAGGGGTGGCACTTCGGGCGCCCGGTGCGGCCCGACGAGATCGCCCGGCGGATCGTGGAGGAGCCGGCGGGGCGCCCGGTCGGGGAGCACTGAGGGCCGACGGCGCCCGGTGCCGCGTCGCGGGAGGCGCTTGCGTACCGGTCCTGCGACGGGTCGGTCCTGATCCGGAAAAGCGCCCGACACCCGCGCCCGCCGTGCGGGATGATGACGCGTCACAATCCACCCCGGCACCGGTGCGCCCGCGGTCACGACCCCGCGCCGGTCCGGGCTGCGGGGGAGGGAAACGTCGCATGGGCACGACGGAGGGCGCGGTTCCGGCCGAGGGCGAACGGCGCGGGCCGAGGCCCCGGTCGGCCGCCGGAGCCGAGCCGGGGAATCCGCCGGGGAGCAGGGTGGAGCGGTGGTCGCGGGGGCGTTGGCGCGGCTCCGAAGCCGCCACTGACCGGCCCTCCCGGCTCGGGTCGGTCCCGCCCGGGTCGGTGCCTTCAGGGTCGCTGCCTTCGGGGTCGCTGCCTTCGGGGTCGCTGCCTTCAGGGTCGGTGCCGCCCGGGGTGGATCCGCCGACCCGGGTGGACCCGCGCGCCGCGACCCGTCGGGCGCCCGTCGTCCCGCCGCGGTTCGACCCGGAGGCGGCGACGCGTCGGACGTCCCGCGCCGAGCCGCGGTTCGACCCGGAGGCGGCCACCCGCCGCAGGCCGGATGCCGGGCGGGGGTCCGACCCGGACGCGCTGACGGAGGTCCGGCCGGGGAGGCCGGGGAGTCCGGGCCGGCCGGGGCATCCGACGCACCCGGGACGTTCGGGCGGCGCCGACCCGGAGGCGGTCACCGAGGTCGTCCGGCCCAGGTCCGGGGCGGGAGGCGGAGGCGGCTCGCCCTCCTGGCAGGACGGCATCGGGCCCGGCGGTCCCGCTCCGGCCGGAGGCCCCGGCGAACGCCCGGGCTCCGACGGCCCCTTCGAGGGCGCCTTCCCGGACGCCCTGCGCGGCCGCTTCATCCCGCTGGGCCGGGCCGGGGCCGGTTCCGAGGGCACCGTCTGGTACGTCCGGCGCACCGACGGAGGCGGTGACGCGGCCGTCAAGGTGGCCGTCGCCGGCCACCCGATGGACCACGACCTGCTCGCCCACCTGCGCAACGACGGCTTCCGCCGGCACGTCCCGCACCTGATCGACTTCGGCCGGGTCGGCCACCACGGCGCCCTGGTGGACTGGGTGGCCATGGAGTACCTGCCGATCACCCTCGCCGCGCACGTCGCCGGGCTGTGGCGGGAGGGCGGTCACGGTGACCGGCGGACCACCGAGCAGATCGTCTACGAGCTCGTCGCCCTGCTCGACTTCTGGCAGCAGCGGATCAAGCGCAACCCGCTGGACTTCAAGCCCGCCAACATCCTGGTGCGCCCCGGCAGCGGGTCCGGGGAGTTCGTGATCGCCGACTTCGGCGGCGTCGACCGGCTCACCGACAGCCGCCGGTTCACCTCCGCGATGATGGTCACCGTCGCCTACATGGCCCCCGAGCAGCTGGCCGGCAAGAACCACCAGGCCGGGCCCTGGTGGGGGCTCGGCAACGTGCTGTACGAGCTGTTCGTCGGCCGCCCGCGCTTCATCGGCGCGGACGGCGAGCGCCCGGCCGACCAGGAGCTGGAACTGGAACTGGTCATGGGCGAGGAGGTGGACCTCTCAGCCGTCCGCGACCCGCGCCAACTGCTGCTCCTCCAAGGGCTGTTCACCAAGAAGCCGGAGGACCGCTGGACCGCGCCGCAGGTCCGCGGCTGGCTGGCAGGCGGCACCCCCGAGGTGATCCGCCGCCGACCGCAGGCGCAGGCCCGGGCGCACCGGCCGGTCACCTTCCTCGGCAACCCGTTCACCGACCCGGTCCGGCTCACCGAGGCGCTGCTCAAGAACTCCGGCGCGGCGGCCCGCTGGCTCTCCACCGGGGGAGCGGAACGGGTGCGCGACTGGCTGCGGGACGAGGTCGAGGACACCGTCTTCGACCTGCACTACCTCTCCGACGTGGCCCGGGCGCCCGGCTCCCGGCGCGAGTCCGTGGCGGCGGTCGCGGTGCTCGCCCTGGGCGCCGCCTTCGCCCCGGGCACCGTCCCGCACTACCGCGACCGCCCGATCGACACCACCGGTCTGGAACGCGTCGTCACCGAACCGGACGGCGCCGAGTTCATCGACGAACTGGTCCGGGGCGGGGCGCCGACCGTGGTCGCCCGCTACGACTGCTTCCACCCCGAGTGCGCGGGCGAGCACTGCTCACGGCTGCTCGCGCTGGCCGGACTGCCGGAGGTGCTGGCCGAGGTGGACCGGCTGGCGCGCACCGTCGGCGGCGGCCGGCGCGGCGGCGACGGGCTCAGCCCCGAGGAACGCGAGGAGGCGCACCGGCAGGCGGTCTGGCTGAGCATCCGGCCCGAGGAGCGCGCACGGCTGCTCGGCCGGCTCTCGCCGCTGCCCGCCGCCCTGCACCGGCTGCCGCTGCCCGAGCGGGTGTCCGAGCTCGCGGCCGTGGTGGCCGCCACGGTGGTGGACGGCGCGCTGGCGGTGGACGCGGGCGCCCGCACCGCCGTACGAGCGGCGGCCCGCAGGCCGGCGCCGGACCCGGCGGCGGCCACCGCCCGGGACGTGGTGCGGCGCCGCTGGTCCGCGCTGCGGCGCCGGGCGGTGGGCGCCGACCCGGCGCAGCCGGGCGGGCGGGCGGCCCTGATCGCGGCGGAGGCACTGCGGCGGCGCGGCCGGGGACGGTCCGAGCAGCCCGAGCGGCCCGAGCCGGACGCCGGGGTACGACAGGAAGGGCGGGTGGCCCGGCTGTGGCACAACCGGCGCCGGCGGCCCCCGGTGGACCGGCGGGCCCGACTGGCGGCCTGGTGGCCCTACGCCCGCACCGCGCTGCCGCGCCGCGCCGGGGCGGTCCTGCTGCTGCTCCTCGCCTTCGGACTGCTGCTGTGGGCGGGAGCGGTGCTCCGCTACCCGGTCGAGGCGGGCGACAAGCTCGACCTCTCGCCCGCCGGCGCCTTCGGCGGTCACCTGCGCAACGCCGGCGACCACGCGGCCCGGCAGGTGGTCGGACAGCTCGGTGCGGGGCTCGTGGCGGCCGCCGTGATCGCCTTCTTCCCCGCCCGGGTGGGCATCGGCACGGCACTGCTGACCGGGGCCGGGGCCCTCGCCATCGGCTACCTGCGGCTCGGGCCGCCGATGACCGCGCCGGCGACGCCGCAGTCGGTGGCCGACCGGGTGGTCGTGTTCGAGGGCGGGATGGGGAGCTGGGCCGGCATCGCGGCGGTGGTGGCGATCGTGGTCTCGCTCGTCCTGGTGGAACGGGCCTCCAATCGGCTGCTGAAGCCCGCCCAGGAGGCGCGCACCCAGGTCCGGGCGGCCTGGCGGCGGCTGGACGAGCGGAGCGTGGGGCAATCGCCCGGGGCCGCCGGCGGCGAACGGGTGTGGAGCGCGCCGTCCGGGCGGTGGCGGACGGGCGGCGCGGGGACCCGTGACCGGGTGCGGTTCGCGCTCGGGACGACGGCGGTGCTGGTGCTGCTGCTGTGGACGGCGGTCGAGGTCAGGCTCGCGGCCACCGGGGTGCACCGGACGCCCGGCTCCTGGGGGACGGGACAGAGCGGCGCGGCCTACCAGGCCGGGTTCGTCCTGCTGCTGGCGGTGGTGTCGCTGGTGAGCGCCCTCGGGACTCCGGCCACCGCCCGGGGGCTGTTCGCGCTCTGGGTCCCGGCCACCCTGTTCCTGGGGGCCTGGCCCGGGCCGCTGGGACCGGTCGAGGCACTGCGGATACCGGTCTTCGAGGGGCCGTTCAGATCGATCGCCGGGCTGTGGGGGCACGGGGCCTTCTGGGCCGCCCTGCTGGTGATGCTGCCACTGGCGGCGTACGGGGGGCTGCGGACGGTCCGGGGACGGGCGGGGCGCAGGTGAGGGGCGACGACTGACAGCTGGCAGCGGACAGATGACGACTGACGGATGACAGCTGACAGATTTCGAAATCTGTCAGCTGTCATCCGTCATCTGTTCTCTGCTCTCTGTTCGCTGCGGCCCGTCCTCTGCCGACGCTCAGCCGACCAGTCGGGAGAGCTCGATCGAGTGTCCCGTCCGCTCCACCTTCGCGCGCAGGTAGCGGACGTTGCTCGCCGACAGGTGCACGCCCGTCGGCACCCGGTGCCGCACGACGATCCCCAGCTCGGCCAGCTGCGCCGCCTTGTCCGGGTTGTTGCTCAGCAGGTCGATCCCCGTGGTGCCGAGCGCGGCGAGCATCTGGGCGGCCGCGGTGTAGTCCCGGCCGTCCTCGGGCAGGCCGAGGGCGGTGTTGGCGTCGTACGTGTCCAGGCCGGAGTCCTGGAGGGCGTACGCGTCCAGCTTGTTGTAGAGCCCGATGCCGCGGCCCTCCTGCCGCAGGTAGAGCAGGTACCCGCCGGCCTCGCTGATCCGTTCCACCGACTCGCGCAGCTGCGGCCCGCAGTCGCAGCGGTCGGAGCCGAAGACGTCGCCGGTCAGGCACTCGGAGTGCAGCCGCACCAGCGGCGTCCCGCCCTCGGGGACCGTGCCGAGCGCGAGCGCCAGGTGCTCGGCGCCGTCGGCGAGGCCGTGAAAGGTGAAGGTCTCCGCCTCGGCGCGGTAGCCGTCGGGGAAGGTCAGCGGGATGCGCACACGCGAGCGCACCGTGGCGGAGCCGGGCTGCGGCATGGGTGGGCCTCCGTGGATCGGGGATGGATCGGGACGAATCTGGGGTGGACCGGGACGAACCGGGTGGGTTCGACCGGTCCGGACGGATCGCGGTGGATCGGAGGTCGACCGTACTAGGTAGTTCCAATTTGAACAACTATCGGGTCGATGGGACGGGGCTCGACCGCGGAGGCGCACAACACCCCACCGGTCCCGACTGTTCCCACCAGGCCTTCCAGCATGTGGATGGTGCGAGACCCGCGGTGTGGACACTGCGAGACTTGCCGCGTTTCCTGGGCACGTCCCTCAGGCCCGCCGGGACACCGCGCACGCCCATCGACGACCACGGAAGGGTCCTGACCAGATGCCGCTGACCCCCGCCACCCCCCACTCCTCCCTCGACTCCTCTCTTGACTCCTCCCTCGACGCCGAGCGGCGCGCGATAGAGGCGCTCTACGCGGACGTGGTCCGCCGCAACCGGGGCGAGGACGAGTTCCACCAGGCCGTCCACGAGGTGCTGGAGACCCTCGCGCCGGTGCTCGCCCACCGCCCCGAGCTCCTCGACGCCCGGATCATCGAGCGGATCTGCGAGCCCGAGCGGCAGCTGATGTTCCGGGTGCCGTGGACGGACGACTCCGGTGACATCCACGTCAACCGCGGCTTCCGGGTGGAGTTCAGCAGCGCCCTCGGGCCGTACAAGGGCGGGCTGCGCTTCCACCCCTCGGTGAACCTCGGGATCGTCAAGTTCCTGGGCTTCGAGCAGATCTTCAAGAACGCGCTCACCGGTCTGCCCATCGGCGGGGGCAAGGGCGGCTCCGACTTCGACCCCAAGGGCCGGTCGGATGCCGAGATCATGCGGTTCTGTCAGTCCTTCATGACCGAGCTCTACCGCCACCTCGGCGAGTACACCGACGTGCCGGCCGGGGACATCGGCGTCGGCGGTCGGGAGATCGGCTACCTCTTCGGCCAGTACAAGCGGATCACCAACCGGTACGAGAGCGGCGTGCTCACCGGAAAGGGCCTCGGCTGGGGCGGCGCGCAGGTCCGTACCGAGGCCACCGGCTACGGCTGCGTCATGTTCACCTCCGAGATGCTGCACAGCCGCGGCGAGAGCCTGGACGGGCGCCGGGTGGTTGTCTCCGGGGCCGGCAACGTCGCGGTCTACGCGATCGAGAAGGCCCAGCAGCTCGGCGCGACCGTGCTCACCTGCTCCGACTCCTCCGGTTACGTGGTGGACGAGAAGGGCATCGACCTCGACCTGCTCAAGGAGGTCAAGGAGGTCCGGCGCGGGCGGGTCTCCGACTACGCCCGACTGCGCGGTGGCCACGTCCGGTTCGTCGAGGGCCCGGGCGTGTGGAGCGTCCCCTGCGACGTCGCGCTGCCCTGCGCCACCCAGAACGAGCTGGCGGAGGCCGACGCGCTGGCCCTGGTGCGCAACGGGGTGCTGGCCGTCGCCGAGGGCGCGAACATGCCCACCACTCCGGAGGCGGTGCGGGTGTTCCAGGAGGCCGGGGTGGCCTTCGGTCCGGGCAAGGCGGCGAACGCCGGCGGCGTCGCGACCAGCGCCCTGGAGATGCAGCAGAACGCCTCGCGCGACTCCTGGACCTTCGAGCACACCGAGGAGCGGCTGGCCGGGATCATGAAGCACGTCCATGACTCCTGCTTCACCACCGCCGAGCGCTACGGTCACCCGGGCAACTACGTGGTCGGCGCGAACATCGCCGGCTTCGAGCTGGTCGCCGACGCGATGCTGGCCCAGGGCCTGATCTGAGCCGCTGACGCGAGGCCCGCTGGCGCAAGGCAGCTGCCTCGGTGCCGCTGAGGCAGCACCGCCGAATCCTCGCCGCCGACGGCCGTCACCCGACGGCCGTTGCCCGACGATCGGTACCCGGCGATCGGTACCCGACCGGAGCGGGCACCGATTGTCGGGTGCGGCAGGGTGGGTCCTTCCTATGGTGAGTGTCACAAGGGAAGGGCGGGGTTGGCGTGCTGGAGCACCTGAACCGGGCGATGGACCGGATCGAACGAGACCTGGACCGCGAGGTCGACGTGGCCGAGCTGGCGCGGATCGCGATGACGTCGGAGTACCACTTCCGGCGGCTGTTCTCGATGCTCGCCGGGATGCCGCTGTCGGAGTACGTCCGGCGTCGGCGGCTCACCGTCGCCGGGGCCGAAGTCCTCGACGGCGAGCGGACGTTGCTCGACATCGCGGTCCGGTACGGGTACTCCTCGGGGGAGGCGTTCGCCCGGGCGTTCCGGGCCATGCACGGAGTCGGGCCGGGCGAGGTCCGGCGCGACGGTGCGGTGCTCGTCTCCCAGCCCCGGATGTCCTTCCGACTCGTCGTGGAGGGGAGCAGCAGCATGGAATACCGGATTGTGGAGAAGCCGGACTTCCGGATCGTCGGCAAGAAGGCCCGGGTCACCCTGATCTACCTGGGGATCAACCCGGGGATCGCCGAGTTCATCAAGGGGCTCGACAAGGACACGGTCGCTCGGATCGCGGCCCTGTCCGGGGACGACCCGGCCGGGATCCTTTCGGTGAGCGACGACTTCGCGCCGAACCGCGAGGAGGGGTCCGAACTCGACTACTGGCACGCGGTGGTGGCGCGCGACGGTGTCGCCGTCCCGGCGGATCTGGACGTGCTCGACGTCCCGGCCGGCACCTGGGCGGTGTTCACCAACACCGGGCCGTTCCCGCAGGCCCTGCAGGAGATGTGGGGGGACGTGGCGAGCCAGTGGTTCCCGTCCAACCCGTACGAGGCCCGGCCGGGTCCGGAGATCCTTCGGGTCCGCCCCGTGCCGGGGACGGGCGACGCCGAGGCGGAGCTGTGGATCCCGGTGGCACGGGCCGTGCGCAGCTGACGGATGACGGGCGGCAGCCGGCGGGCACCTGCCGTCGGACGCCCGCCGTCGGACAACGGCTGACGGACAACAGTCGACAGATAACCGATGACGAATAACAGATGACAGCTGACAGATTTCGAAATCTGTCAGCTGTCATCTGTTCGTCCACCCCGTTCGGCCCACCACCGCCCGCCAAGCTCCGCCCCCGCCCCGCATGCTGGGGCGGGAGGTGCGGGGGCCGAGGCGCCGAAAAACCCGGGAGTTCCCGAGCAAGCTGCGAGGACAGACGCCATGAAGCAGACCTCCGTGACCACCAACGCCCCCTGCTGGACGGAGCTGGGCACCTCCGACCCGCCCGCCGCCCTGGCCTTCTACACCGAACTCTTCGGCTGGCAGGTGGACGACACGGCCCGCCCCGGGCACGGCGACTACACCCAGATGCTGGTCGGGGGCGCCCCGGCCGCCGCCATCACCCCGCGCTACGCCCCGCAGCAGCCGATCGCCTGGACGGTCTGCATCGCGGTCGCCGATGCCGACGCCACCGCCGCGAGGGTCAAGGAGTCCGGCGGCCGGGTCCTGAAGGACCCCGCCGACGTCTCCGACTTCGGCCGCTTCTCGGTGGCCGCCGACCCCTCCGGCGCGGTGCTCATCGTCTGGCAGGCCCGCGCCTTCCGGGGCGCCGGGGTGTTCAACGAGCCCGGCTCGCTCGGCTGGGTGGAACTGCTCACCCGTGACCCGGCCGGCGCGCTCGCCTTCTACCCGGAGGTCTTCGGCTGGTCCGTCGCCCCGTCCGAGCACTACCCCCAATGGGGCCTGGACGGAAGGGACTTCGGCGGCATGCTGACGATGGACGACCGCTTCCCGCCCCAGGTGCCACCGCACTGGCTGCCGTACTTCGCGGTCGCCGACGTCGACAACACCGTCGGTCGGGCGACGGCGCTCGGCGGGGACGTCCTGATGCCCGCCACCGGACTGCCGGGGGGACGGCGGATCGCCGTGCTGCGCGACCCCCAGGGCGCCGCGTTCGGGGTCTACACCGCCGGCGCCGAGGGCTGACCGGCCCGCCGGGCGACGCGCGAGCGCCGCCACCCGGCCACCGCCACCAGCGCCGCCCCCGCCGTGACCAGCAGCGCCCCGAGCGGCACCACGTCGCCGATCCGGTCGTACCAGGTCAGGGTTCCGGGCGCGGTGAGCGGCAGCCGGACGCCCAGCGCGCCGGTGCCGCCGGTACCGAGCCGGGCGAGCTCCCGGCCCTGGGCGTCGAAGGCGGCCGAGACCCCGGTCAGCGAACCCTGCACGGCCGGCCGGCCGGTCTCGGCGGCCCGGATCGCCGCCAGCGAGACGTGCTGCTCGGGCGCCCAGGTGTGCTGGAAGGTCGAGGTCGAGGACTGGTAGACCAGCACCCGGGCGCCGTCCCGGGCGGCGGTGCGGGCCATGTCGGGGAAGGCCGACTCGAAGCAGATCAGCGCCCCGACGGGCAGCGGAGCGCCCGCCCGGTCGGTGGCGGGCAGGACGTGGAAGGACGTGCCGGGCGCCCGGTTCTCGCCCGCCGCCCGGCTGACCCCGGCGATCCAGCCGAGCGCCGGCCGCAGCGGGATGTACTCGCCGAACGGCACCAGCCGGATCTTGCGGTAGCGGTCCACCACGCCGGCGGGGGAGACCAGTACCGCGTCCTTGGAGATCCGCCCGTCCGCCTTGCGCGCGTCCTCCCCGGCGACGATCTCGGCGCCGGTGGTCGCGGCGAGCCCGCGCAGCGTGTCCAGCGCGGCCGGGTCGCGGTCCAGGTCGGCGGTGGTGCTGCTCTCACCCCACACGACCAGGTCCACCGGCTGCCCGACGAGTCCGGCCGTGATCCGCGCGCTCGCCTCGAACCGGGCCTTGGGGTCCTCCACGATGCCGGGCTGGACCAGTGCCACGGTCGCGGCCCCGTCCCTGGCGGGCGCCTCGCGCAGTGCGAACAGCAGCGGGCCGGCGGCCAGCACCAGCACGACGGAGCCGGCGGCGACGGCCCGCGGCCGCCGGTGCACCGCGGTCAGCGCGATCAGCACCCCGGTGTTCACCGCCGCCACCGCCGCACTGACCAGCCAGATCCCGCCGGCCGAGGCCAGGGCGAGGATCGCCGGGTGTCGCCACTGGGTGGCGCCGAGCAGCGCCCACGGGCCGCCGAGTGCGGGCCAGGACCGCGCGTACTCGGCGGTCACCCAGACCGCGGGGACGACCAGGAGCGCCAGGAGCGCCCGCCGGGCGGAGAGCCGGGGGTGCAGCAGCCGGTGCACGGTGTACCCGACGCCGCTCTGGAGCGCCCCGAGCAGCACCGCGAGCACCGGCAGCCCCGGCCCGATGGACGGGACCAGCCAGGACATCGCGGCGAGGATGAACCCCGCCCCGAACCACCAGCCGCGCACCGCCGCCTCCCGGCCCGACGGCGCCCGCTGCATCAGCAGCAGCCCGGGCACCAGCGCGATCCACGCCAGCCACGCCTGCCCGGGTTCGGGGAAGGCGAGCACCGGAACCGCTCCGGCCGCCAGCGCACCGATCCGCCCCCGGTACCGGTGCGGCGCGTGCGGCTCCCGCCCCTCGGTGGGGGGCGTGGTCGTCGTGGTCGGAGCAGGGCTGGTGGGAGCGGTGCGGCGCGACATGCCCCGTATTGTCCGCTCGGACCGTCCTCGGTGCCAGATGGCCGCACACGAGGCCGACGCGGACCGGCGGGTCGGCGAATCATCGGAACAACTGGATCACCCCCGAAATCACCTGGGTGAGGAGATTGGCCGCGGAAAGGATGTTGACCGCGACTTTGATGCGCTCGTGGAGTTTCCCGTTCCCGGCCGTGCTGGTTTCGGTGTTCGTCGTCATGCTTCAAATCTGGTGTACCGGGACGTGTCGAATACGGGGCCGGGCAAAGCGTTACCGAGTGATACGTGGCGGGACCCGGCGGGACGGGAGTGGTGTAACGTTTTACGAGGGATTACGGAAAAAGGGGGCAATACGTGCAAAATGGTGGAGCGCTCGCCGACCTGACCATGCGACTTCGTGAGCTGCACCTCAACGCCGGCGAGCCCAGCACCCGCCGGATCGCCGCCGGGACCGCCGGCGCGGTGAGCCACAGCACCGTCCACCAGGCGCTGACCGGCAAGCGCCTGCCCAGGTGGGGCGCGCTGGAGCTGATCGTGGAGGCGCTCGGGGGAGATCCGGAGGAGTTCCGTGCCGCCTGGAAGTCCGCACGGCTTCAGGAGGACCGCCCGGAGGAACCCGCCGACCGGGCGACGCCCACGGACAGTCGGCGCTACCGGCTGTCGGAAGGGACGGAAACGGGTCTGGGGAGGCAGCGCATCGCGTACCGCATCGCCGAGAGGATGCTCGACTCCGGAAATCCTGAAGAAGCTGCGAAATTCCTGAAGAAGGAATTCGAAGGGAGCCCTCGGAGCCCGTTGACGGTGTTGTACCTGCGCGCTCTGGCCAAGTCGAATGACAGCGGGATCACAGCTGTTCTGAAGATGCTCCGGGGCGTGGACATGGAGTCCGCGGACGCGGCCGAAGCGGTCGCCGATTACCTGGAGGACCACCTCGGGGACGTCGAGGCGTCGCTCGGACACATGCTGAACGCCCTTCGGCTCGACCCCGGCAACGGGCTGTACGCCTGGTCCGTGGCGGGCTATCTCGACTACCTGAACCGGCCCGAGGAGGCTCTGCCGTACTACCGGCGGGGTGCTGAGCTCTTCCCGACCGACAACCTCTGCGTGGCCGGCTGTGCCAGGGCGTTGGTCAAGGCCGGCCGGTTCGCCGAGGCCGAGCGGGTCGCCCGGTCGTCGGGCAGCGATGACATCGAGGTCAAGGAGTGGCTCGCCCAGGCCCTGGCACTCCAAGGGAAGTTCGACGAGGCGGAGCAGGAGCTGCGCCCGTTGACGGACCGGGCGTACATCGCGCAGATCCTGGCCCGGATTCTGCTGACCGCCGAGAGGTACGACGACGCGCTGAAGCTGGTGGAACGACGGGTCGACGACGGCCACGTCGGTCTCGCCTTCCAGGCCACCTACCTGGACGTCCTGATCGCCGCCGGCCGGACCGAGGAGGCCGACCGCTGGCGGGCCCGCCTCGAAGCGCAGTGGTGGGAACGCGAAGGCCGCCGGTCCTGACCCCGGCGGCCTCCGCTCAGCGGGGCGTCAGTCCTCGCCGCCCTCCAGGTCACCCTCGGTCTCCAGGAACGCGGCCTGCAGCTGCTCGATCAGCTGCGGGTCCGGCTGCTCCCACAGCCCGCGGCTCGCCGCCTCCAGCAGCCGCTCGCTGATCCCGTGCAGCGCCCACGGGTTGGCGCCCGCGAGGAACTCCCGGTTGACCGGGTCGAGGACGTACTCCTGGGTCAGCTTCTCGTACATCCAGTCCGCGACCACGCCCGTGGTGGCGTCGTAGCCGAACAGGTAGTCCACCGTCGCGGCCATCTCGAAGGCGCCCTTGTAGCCGTGGCGGCGCATCGCCTCGATCCAGCGCGGGTTGACGACCCGGGCGCGGAAGACGCGGGCGGCCTCCTCGGTCAGGGTGCGGGTGCGGACCGTCTCCGGGCGGGTCGAGTCGCCGATGTAGGCGGTCGGTGCCTTGCCGGTGAGGGCGCGCACGGTGGCCACCATGCCGCCGTGGTACTGGAAGTAGTCGTCCGAGTCGGCGATGTCGTGCTCGCGGGTGTCGGTGTTCTTCGCGGCGACGGTGATCCGCTTGTACGCGGTCTCCATCTCCTCGCGCGCCGGGCGCCCGTCCAGCCCGCGGCCGTACGCGTAGCCGCCCCAGACCGTGTACACCTCGGCCAGGTCGGCGTCGGTGCGCCAGTCCCGGCTGTCGATCAGCTGCAGCAGGCCCGCCCCGTACGTGCCCGGGCGGGAGCCGAAGACCCGGACGGTGGCCTTGCGCTCGTCGCCGTGGACGGCGAGGTCGGCCTGGACGTGGGCACGAACGTAGTTCGACTCGGGGGACTCCTCCTGGGCGGCGGCCAGGCGCACCGCGTCGTCCAGCAGGGCGACGACGTGCGGGAAGGCGTCCCGGAAGAAGCCGGAGATGCGCAGCGTGACGTCGATGCGCGGGCGGCCCAGCTCCTCCAGCGGGATCGGCTCCAGGCCGGTGACCCGGCGCGAGGCGTCGTCCCAGACCGGGCGCACGCCGAGCAGGGCGAAGGCCTCGGCGATGTCGTCGCCGGCCGTGCGCATCGCGCTGGTGCCCCAGAGCGAGAGCCCGACCGAGGGCGGGTAGGCGCCGTCGTTGTCGGCGGTGTACCGCTCGACCAGCGAGGTGGCGAGGGCCTGGCCGGTCTCCCAGGCGAGCTTGCTGGGGACGGCCTTCGGGTCGACGGAGTAGAAGTTGCGGCCGGTCGGCAGCACGTTGACCAGGCCGCGCAGCGGCGAGCCGGACGGGCCGGCCGGGACGAAGCCGCCCTGGAGCGCGTGCAGCACGGCGTCCAGCTCGTCGGTGGTGGCGGACAGCCGCGGCACCACCTGGGTGGCGGCGAAGTCCAGCACCTGGCGGACGGCCTCCTGGACGGTCTCCGGCAGCTCGGCGGTGACCTTCTCGACCGCCTCGGGCGCCCAGTCCTCCGCCTCCATGGCCTCGACCAGGGCGCGCGCCTCGGCCTCGGCCGCGTCGGTGGCGCCGAGGGTGAGCGCCGCCTCGTCCAGGCCGAGCGCCTCGCGCAGACCGGGCAGGGCGCTGACGCCGCCCCAGATCTGCCGGGCGCGCAGGATGGCGAGCACGATGTTGACCCGGTCGGTGCCGGCCGGAGCCTGGCCGAGGACGTGCAGACCGTCGCGGATCTGGGCGTCCTTGACCTCGCAGAGCCAGCCGTCGACGTGCAGCAGGAAGTCGTCGAAGCCGTCGTCCTCGGGGCGCTCGTCCAGGCCGAGGTCGTGGTCGAGCTTGGCGGCCTGGATCAGGGTCCAGATCTGGGCGCGGATCGCCGGCAGCTTGGCCGGGTCCATCGCGGCGATGTTGGAGTGCTCGTCCAGCAGCTGCTCCAGGCGCGCGATGTCGCCGTAGGAGTCGGCGCGGGCCATCGGCGGGACGAGGTGGTCGACGAGCGTGGCGTGGGCGCGGCGCTTGGCCTGGGTGCCCTCGCCCGGGTCGTTGACCAGGAAGGGGTAGACCAGCGGCAGGTCGCCGAGGACGGCGTCCGGGCCGCACTCGGCGGACAGCGCGGCGGTCTTGCCGGGCAGCCACTCCAGGTTGCCGTGCTTGCCGAGGTGGATCACCGCGTGGGCGCCGAAGCCGCCGTCCTCCTGGGCGGCCTCGATCCAGCGGTAGGCGGCCAGGTAGTGGTGGCTCGGCGGCAGGTCGGGGTCGTGGTAGATGGCGACCGGGTTCTCGCCGAAGCCGCGCGGCGGCTGGATCAGCACGAGCAGGTTCCCGGAGCGGATCGCGGCCAGCACGATGTCGCCGTCCGGGTTCTGCGAGCGGTCGACGTACAGCTCGCCGGGGGCCGGGCCCCAGTGCTCCTCGACCTGCTCGCGCAGGCCCTGCGGCAGGGTGGCGTACCAGCGGCGGTAGTCGGCCGCGGGGATGCGCACCGGGTTGCGGGCCAGCTGGTCCTCGGTGAGCCAGTCCTGGTCGTAGCCGCCGGCCGCGATCAGGGCGTGGATCAGCGCGTCGCCCTCGTGGCCGCCCTCGCCGTCGTCGAACGAGGGGAGGTCGTTCCCGAGGTCCATGCCCTCCGCGCGCAGCCGCTCCAGCAGCCGCACCGCGCTGGCCGGGGTGTCCAGGCCGACGGCGTTGCCGACCCGGGCGTGCTTGGTCGGGTACGCGGACAGCACCAGGGCGAGGCGGCGCTCGGCGGCCGGAACGTGCCGCAGCCGGGCGTGCTTGACGGCGGTGCCGGCGACCCGGGCGGCGCGCTCCGGGTCGGCGGCGTAGACGGTGAGGCCGTCCTCGTCCAGCTCCTTGAAGGAGAACGGGACGCTGATCAGGCGGCCGTCGAACTCCGGCACGGCGATCTGGGTGGCGGTGTCCAGCGGGGACAGGCCGTCGTCGCTGGCCTCCCACTGGGCGCGCGACCAGGTGAGGCAGAGCGCCTGGAGGATCGGCCGGTCGAGGGCGGCCAGCGCGCCCGCGTCCCAGGCCTCCTCGTCCCCGCCGGCCTGGGCGTCGGCCGGGCGGGTGCCGCCGGCGGCGAGCACGGTGGTGACGATGGCGTCGGCCTCGCCGAGCGCGGCCAGCAGCTCGGGCTCGGCGCCGCGCAGCGAGGCGCAGTAGTAGGCCTTGGCCCGGGCTCCCTGGTCCTCGACGGCCCGGCAGAGCGTCTCCACGAAGGCGGTGTTGCCGCTCATGTGGTGGGCGCGGTAGTAGAGCACCGCGACGGTCGGGCCCTCGGTCGTACGGGCTTCGCGCTCCAGCGGGCCCCAGGCCGGGGCGGAGGCGGGCGGGGCGAAGCCGTGGCCGGTCAGCAGCACGGTGTCGGAGAGGAAGGCGCCCAGCTCGGCCAGGTTGGCCGCGCCGCCGTGCGCCAGGTAGGCGTGCGCCTCGGCGGCGATGCCGGCCGGGACGGTGGACAGCTCCATCAGCTGGGCGTCGGGGGCCTGCTCACCCGTCAGGACGATGACCGGGCGGGGGCCGGCCAGCAGCGTGTCCAGGCCCTCCTGCCAGGCGCGGCGCCCGCCGAGCAGGCGGACCACGACGAGCTCGGTGCCCTCCAGCAGCGCGGGCAGGTCCTCGGGGGTGAGTCGGGCCGGGTTGCCGAGCCGGTAGCGCACCGGGCCCTCGGAAGCGCGGGCGCTGAGCAGGTCGGTGTCGGACGTCGACAGCAGCAGGATCATATGAAGGCCCTCCCGGCCTCGTCGGTGGCCAGGGCGGCCGGGATCTGGGCCGGGTCGGCCGCAGAGGTGGCCGGAGCGGCCGCGCGGTCGACCGGGGTGGTCGTGGCGGCGGCCGGAACGGCCGTGATGGCGGCCGGGGACGCGGGCGCGGGCATGCGACAGCGCTGGAACATGTCTGCCTTCCTCGGGGTCCGCGCCCCGGGCCGGTGGAGGACGGCAGGAGTTCCTGGCTCCCGCGGCCGACCGGTCTACCGGTGAACCGCGGTCACAGTGGCGGGACCGCACCGGGTTCGCACCGGTTTCCTCCCCTGCGCCGTCGCTGGCGTGTGGGCGGCCCGCTGGGACCGCCCGTCAGCATCGTACGGGGTACGGCTGACCTGGGGGAGAGTGAGCTTTCGGACGTTCGGGTATGCGAGGCGACAACGAGGCGGCGGTGAAGCGGGGCCGAAGCGGGGCCGAAGCGCGACGAAGCTGGGCCGAGGCGGGGGGTGTAGCGGGGCCGAAGCGGGGGGCGGGGCCGGTGGTGAAGCCGATGAGGTGGTCGGGGTGCGGCCGGGGCGCGACCGGGGTGCGGCCCGGATGTGATGCAGCGGACGGAGGCAAGCGATCGGATCATCTGTATGCTCGCCGCCATGCCACCGACACCCGACGCCACCGCGCCGGGCGCCGCAGGACCCGACCGGGAGGTGCCCGACCGGGGGCGTGCGGACGCCTGCCCCGGAGCGCTTCGTCTGCATACGGCCGACGACGGCGCCCTCGCCCGGATCCGCCTGCCCGGCGGGCTGCTGACGGACCGTCAGGCCCTCGCCCTGGCCGAGGCGGCCGAGGCCCTCGGCGACGGTGAGCTGGAGACCACCTCGCGCGGCAACGTCCAGCTGCGCGGCCTGGCCCCGCACTGCGCGGCCGAGCTCGCCGACCGGCTGCGCACCGTCGGACTGCTGCCCTCGGACACCCACGAGCGGGTCCGCAACATCGTCGCCTCACCGACGGCCGGACTGGACGCCGCAGGCGGCCCCGGCAGAGCCGATGTACAGGCCTGGGTGCGGGAGTTGGACGCACGACTGTGCGCGAGCGACTGGGCGGCCGGGCTCTCCGGCAAGTTCCTGTTCGCGCTGGACGACGGGCGGGGCGACGTCGCCGCGCTCGACGCCGATGTGACATTGATCGCAGGCCCGGACGGCACCCGGCTGCTGCGCCTCGGGCGAGCCGACCGCGGACACCCGGTCGAGGCCGGGCAGGAGGTGACGGCCGTGCTGGACGCGGCCCGCTCCTTCCTGGCGGCGCTGCGGACCAACGGGCGCAAGGCCTGGCACCTGCGCGAGGTCCCCGACCTGCTGCCGGCCGGCCCGGTGCCGCTGCCCGCCTTCGCCGGTGCCGCGCCCGCCGTCGGCGTGCTGCCCGGCGGGCTCTCGGTGGGACTGCGCTTCGGCCGGGCGGGCGCCGGGCAGTGGCGGACGCTGGTCGCCGCCTCGGCCGGCGAACTGCGACTGACCCCCTGGCGCGGGGCGGTGCTGCCCGGCGCTCCGGCCGACCGGCTGCCGGCGCTCGCCGCTGCCGGCTTCCGCACCGAGCCGGGCTCGGCCTGGGAGCGGGCCACCGCCTGCACCGGGCTGCCGGGCTGCGCCAAGTCGCTGGCCGACGTCCGCTCGGACGCGGCCCGGACGTTGGACTCCGGTGCCGCCGCGGGAGCGGGTGCCGCGTTGGACGCCGGTGCCGCTGCGGGAGCGGGTCTCGCGATGGGGGCCGGTGCCGGGCCCACAGGTGTGCTGCCCGTCCACTGGTCGGGCTGTGAACGGCGCTGCGGCCACCCGGCCGGGCGCTGGGTGGACGTGCTCGCCACAGGGCGCGGCTACCGGGTGACGGTGAACGCCGCGGGAGCCGGTGCGACGGCTGCCGATGCGGTGGACGTCAAGGACGCGACGGGCGTCGACGTGACGAACGAGGAGATGGCCGAGGCGGTCGCCGAGGCCAGGAGGACGACGAAGTGATCGAGTACGAGAAGGACGGCGCGTCCATCTACCGCCAGTCCTTTGCCACCATCCGCGCGGAGGCCGATCTGGCCGCCCTTCCGGCGGACGTCTCCCAGGTCGCGGTGCGGATGATCCACGCCTGCGGGATGGTCGACCTGGTCGAGGACCTGGTGTACTCGCCCGGTGTGGTCGCCTCCGCGCGCGCCGCGCTGCACGCCGGTGCGCCCATCCTCTGCGACGTCAACATGGTCGCGAGCGGCGTCACCCGCAAGCGGCTGCCCGCCGACAACGAGGTGATCTGCACCCTCACCGACCCGTCGGTGCCCGAACTCGCCCGGAAGATGGGCAACACCCGCAGCGCCGCGGCCATGGAGCTGTGGCTGCCCCGGCTGGAGGGCGCGGTGGTCGCCGTCGGCAACGCGCCGACCTCGCTGTTCCGGCTGCTGGAGATGATCGAGGCGGGCGCGCCGCGACCGGCCGCGGTGATCGGCGTTCCGGTCGGCTTCATCGGCGCCGCCGAGTCCAAGCAGGCCCTGGCCGAGCACCCGTCCGGCCTGGAGCACCTGGTGGTGCGCGGCCGGCGCGGCGGCAGCGCGATGGCCGCCGCCGCCGTCAACGCGATTGCGAGCGAAGAAGAGTGACGGAGCATCAGAACCCCACGGGCCGGCTGTACGGTGTCGGGCTCGGCCCGGGCGACCCGTCGCTGGTGACCGTCCGGGCCGCCGAACTCATCGGCAAGGCCGACGTGGTGGCCTACCACAGCGCCCGGCACGGGCGGTCCATCGCGCGCTCGATCGCCGAGCGGTATCTGACGGGCGGTCAGATCGAGGAGAAGCTGGTCTACCCGCTCACCGTCGAGACCACCGACCACCCGGGCGGCTACCGCGGCGCGCTGGACGACTTCTACGAGGAGGCCGCCGCCCGGCTGGCCGCCCACCTGGACGCCGGGCGCGACGTGGTGGTCCTCGCCGAGGGCGACCCGCTCTTCTACGGCTCCTACCAGCACATGCACAAGCGGCTCGCGCACCGCTACCCGACCGAGGTGGTGCCGGGCGTGACCTCGCTCAGCGCGGCCGCCGCCCGGCTCGGACAGCCGCTGACCGAGGCCGAGGAGACGCTCACCGTCATCCCCGGCACGCTGCCCGAGGAGGAGCTGACGGCGCGGATCGCGGCCGCCGACTCGGCCGTGATCATGAAGCTGGGGCGCACCTTCCCGACCGTCCGCCGGGCCCTGGAGCGGGCCGGGCGGCTGGCGGACGCGCAGTACGTGGAGCGGGCCTTCATGGCGGGGGAGCGGGTCGCGCCGCTCGCCGAGGTAGAGGAAGGGACGGTGCCGTACTTCTCGGTCGCGGTGCTGCCGAGCAAGGTCGCGCCGCTGGAGCCGGAGATCCGGCTGTCGGACGGCGTCGGCAGTGTGACCGTGGTCGGCACCGGGCCGGCCGGACCGCTCTGGCTGACCGCCGAGGCGCGCGGCGCGCTGTCCGAGGCCACCGACCTGGTCGGCTACACCACCTACCTGGACCGGGTGCCGGAACGGCCGGGGCAGCGGCGGCACGGCTCGGACAACAAGGTGGAGTCGGAGCGCGCCGAGTACGCCCTGGACCTCGCCCGGCGCGGGCACCGCGTCGCGGTGGTCTCCTCGGGTGACCCGGGGGTGTTCGCGATGGCCACCGCGGTGCTGGAGGTCGCCTGCGAGGAGGCGTACCGGGACGTCCCGGTGCGGGTGCTCCCGGGGATGACCGCCGCCCATGCGGCCGCCTCCCGGGTCGGCGCCCCGCTCGGGCACGACTACGCGACGATCTCGCTCTCGGACCGGCTCAAGCCCTGGGACGTGGTGGCGAAGCGGCTGCGCGCCGCGGCCGGGGCGGACCTGGTGCTCGCGCTGTACAACCCGGGCTCGAAGTCCCGGACCACCCAGGTCGGGCTCGCCCGGGACCTGCTGCTGGAGTACCGGGCGCCGGAGACCCCGGTGGTGATGGCCCGCGACGTCGGCGGCCCGACCGAGCGGGTGCGGATCGTCCGGCTGGGCGAGCTGGACCCGGCGCTGGTCGACATGCGGACCGTTCTGCTGATCGGTTCCTCGCAGACCCGGGCGGTCGAGCGGGGCGGCGGCGTGGAGGTCGTCTGGACGCCGCGGCGGTACCCGGAGGAGTGACGGGCGACGGATGACAGCGAACAGATTTCATAATCTGTTCGCTGTCATCCGTCAGCTGTCATCCGCCATCCGTCGACTGTCGGCCGTCACCCGTTGGCCGCCGTTCGCCGGACCCCGGCCGTTACCGGGTCGGCTTGGTGAGCAGCAGCTCCGTGTTGTGGTCCCCGTCCGTGCCCAGCAGTGCCGTCGGCCGGCCGTTCGGGTCGTTGTACGACAGCTCGCGGTAGAGCGCCGCGAGGTTGGCGTCCGAGGTGCTGCCGAAGTCCGTCCCGTACGGTGCGGAGGACTCGATCAGCGTGGTGAACAGCGAGAGCGTGCCGTCCCCGTTGTCCGCGATCTCGATGATCCGCCCGTGCTGCGGGTAGTCGATGTGCGAGGCGGTGTTGATCTCCCAGAACGCCCGCTCCGGCACCGCGTGGCCGTGCGGCGTGATCTTGTTCATGTGGGTGTGCCCGTTCACCCACGCGACCACGTTCGGGTAGCGCTGGAGCAGCGCCACCAGCTCGTTGCCGTCGTGCCGCCCCTCGAAGATGTTGCGCGGGTCCGGCAGCAGGTTGCCCATCGTGCCGCTGGTGTGGTGGCTGAAGACGAGGACCAGGTCGTCCGTGCTCCCGCCGGTCACCTTGCGCCCGTCGGCGTCGTACCAGTGTCCGCTGTGCGCCTTCAACTGCTGCTCCAGCCAGCGCAGTTGCGCGGTACCCAGCGAACCGTCGGCGAACCCGGCCTGGTTGGTGGTGTCCAGGCTGATGCCGACCACCTTCTCCGAGATGCGGAAGGTGTAGTAGAGCTTGCCGCTGTTGGCCATGTCCGAGGTGAAGCCGTGCCCGTACGGGCCCGCGCCGGTGACCGCCGGGTTCAGGTGGGCCTTGGCGAACTCCTTGAGCGTGAACGGCCGGCGGCGATCGTCCGGGGTGATCCTGCGCACCAGGTCACCGCTGGCGATCAGCTTCGCGAGCAGCAGTACGGCGCCCGCCGGGTCACGGCGCAGCGAGTCCATCAGCTGGGCGGCCGTGGCGTCGTCGCAGCCCTCCAGCTTGTACTGCCCGGCGTACAGGTCGTTCAGCAGTCCGAGGTCCGGCAGCGAGCCCTCGATGCTGTCGTCGTGGTTGCCGACCGTGGTGTACCAGGGCGTGCGCAGGCCGGGCGCGTCGAAGGGGCGGCCGGCGGCGGACAGGAAGCCGGGTATCTGCGGGAAGCCCTTCGCCTTGTAGCCGTCGCTGTAGGAGAGTTCGGGGTTCCAGTAGGCGGCGTTGCCGGAGTTCTGCACCCCTTCGTAGCGGCTCGGGTCACCGGTGTTCTGGGCCAGCCGGCCGCCGCCCATGACCTTGAGGTACCAGTCGAGTTCGGCGAGCTCGTGGTTGTCGGTGTTGTCGCCGGTGGCCATCACCATGCTGAACGGCATCCCGGTGTAGGGGCCGCCGGCGAGCGAGTTGACCCGCTCGACGAGGGCCGAGACACCGCGGGCGTTCAGGGCCTCCTGCGGCCGGTAGGCGCTGCCGTTGAGCTTGGCCAGGTACTCGAAGCGCACCGGGGACTCGGTGTCCACCAGGTGCAGGTCGCTGAACTGGACGAAGCTGGCGAGGCCGGTCCGGCGGTCGTCCCGTCCGGTGGTCGCCGACGCCAGGTCGCCGCGCACCATCAGCGGCCAGCCCGGTCCGGCCGTCAGCCGCTTGTAGCCACCGGTGCCGACCGGGGTGGCCACCTGCTCCAGCGTGGTCCCGGTGATCCTGACCGCCCGCTCGGCCGTCGTCGCCAGCGCCCGGTCGCGCGCCGCGGCCGAGGCGAACTGCGCGCCGCCCAGCGACAAGGCCGACCAGGCGGCGGCCACCGACGTACCGGTGAGGAACGTACGCCGACTCATCCCTGCCACAAAAACCCCCACATGCTGATGGCCCGGCGGGGCGCTTCGACCCCGGCCGGGCCCACGTCTGTCATGAACCCGCTTCTGGCGGACCGCCAGATTACTCACTGGTAGGCACGGTGGGCGAGGCCCGTGCGGAGAACTCTTCGGGAACGCGGGGCAGCGGCCCCGTGCAGCTCGTGATCGGGATTCCTCCGCACCGCGCGGGACGCGGGTGCCGCCACCCCGGTCGGGTCCCACCCGGCCCGGTGGGGGAAAATCGGCGGCGGCGGCCGGTGTGGCCGCCGGAGCGGAGCAGGACGGCGCGGGCGCCGTCGGAAACGGGGCGCAGGGTGGCCGCAGCGGGAGCCGAGGCGGGAGCCGGAGCAGGAGGCCGGGCCGGCCAGCTGAAGAGCAGCGGCCTGCGGCCCGGCTGGACGACGGGGGCCTGCGCCACCGCGGCCACCAAGGCGGCGTACACCGCGCTGCTCACCGGCGAGTTCCCGGACCCGGTGGTCATCACCCTGCCCAAGGGCCAGCAGCCCGCCTTCGCCCTCGCCGCCGAGGAACTGACCGCCGCCGAGGAGCCGGCCACCGTCGGAGAGCCGGCTACCGCCGAGGGGTCGGCCGCCGCCGCGAACCCCGTCACCGGAGAGCCGGCCGGTGCGCCCGACAAGCCCGGTATGCCCGGTGTGCCCGGCCCCGACCGGCGCATCGCCGCCATGGCCGGGGTGGTCAAGGACGCGGGCGACGACCCCGACGTCACCCACGGCGCGCTGATCCGCTCGACCGTACGGCCCGGCGCGCCCGGCACCGGGGTGGTGTTCCGGGCCGGTCCCGGGGTGGGGACGGTCACCAAGGCCGGCCTGCCGCTGCCGGTCGGCGAGCCCGCCATCAACCCGGTGCCCCGGCAGATGATCCGGGACGCGGTAGCCGAGGTGGCCGCCGCCCGCGGTGGCAGCGGGGACGTGGTGGTGGAGATCTCGGTCGACCATGGAGAGGAGATCGCCCGTTCCACCTGGAACCCCCGGCTCGGCATCCTCGGCGGTCTGTCCATCCTCGGCACGACCGGGGTGGTCGTCCCCTACTCCTGCTCGGCCTGGATCGACTCGATCCGCCGCGGGGTGGACGTGGCCCGGGCGGCGGGGCGCACCCACGTGGCCGGCTGCACCGGGTCGACCTCGGAGAAGGTCGCGGTGGCGGAGCACGGGCTGCCCGAGGACGCGCTGCTGGACATGGGCGATTTCGCCGGCGCCGTGCTCAAGTACCTCAAGCGCCACCCGGTGCCCCGGCTGACCATCGCGGGCGGCTTCGCCAAGCTGTCCAAGCTCGCGGCCGGCCACCTCGACCTCCACTCGGCGCGCTCCCAGGTGGACAAGGGGTACTTGGCCGAACTGGCCCGTCGGGGCGGGGCCGACGAGGCGCTGGCCGGGGCGGTCGCGGGCGCCAACACCGCACTGGAAGCGGTGCAGTTGTGCCGGGCGGCCGGGGTGCCGCTCGGGGATCTGGTCGCCGAGGCGGCCCGGGCGACGGCGCTCGGCGTGCTGCTGGGCTCGCCGGTCGCGGTGGACGTCATCTGCATCGACCGCGCGGGCACCGTCGTCGGCCGGGCGGAGCCGCTCGGGCCGTGACACTGTCACGAGTGTCACGACGGCGTGACAACCTCACCTGGTGATGTGAAGAACTGACGTCCATACGGGGCGAGAAACGGACAAATGGAGTACCACGCCGGGCCCCCGGTCTGTCGCCATCTCAACCATGAGATATCGTCTGGCGAGTGACAGGCGACTACCTCACCCGTATCGGCACCCTCATCCGTACCGCGCGCCAGCACCGCGGCTGGTCCCAGGCGCAGCTCGGAGAGGCCCTCGGAACCAGCCAGAGCGCGGTCAACCGCATCGAACAGGGCAAGCAGAACGTCAGCCTTGAGATGATCGCCCGCATCGGCGAAGCCCTCGACAGCGAGATCGTCTCCCTCGGCTACTCCGGCCCGATGCACCTGCGCGTCGCCGGCGGCACCCGGCTCTCCGGTGCGATCGACGTCCGCAGCAGCAAGAACGCCTGCGTGGCGATCCTCTGCGCCTCGCTGCTGACCACCGGCCGCACCACGATCCGCAGCGTCGCGCGGATCGAGGAGGTCTACCGCATCCTCGAGGTGCTCACCAGCATCGGCGTCAAGAGCCGCTGGATCAACGAGGGCCGCGACCTCGAACTCACCCCGCCCGCCGAGCTGGACCTCGCGGCGATGGACGTCGAGGCGGCCCGCCGCACCCGCAGCGTGCTGATGTTCCTCGGCCCGCTGATGCACCGCGCCCAGCATTTCGCCATCCCGTACGCGGGCGGCTGCGACCTCGGCACCCGCACCGTGCAGCCGCACCTGACCGCGCTGCGCCGCTTCGGCCTGGAGGTCGCCACCACCGGCGGCGCCTACCACGCCTCGGTCGAGCCGGGCGCCCCGATGGACCGCCCGATCGTGCTGACCGAGCGCGGGGACACGGTCACCGAGAACGCCCTGTTGGCCGCCGCCCGGCACGACGGCGTCAGCGTCATCCGCAACGCCTCGCCCAACTACATGGTCCAGGACCTCTGCTTCTTCCTGGAGAAGCTGGGCGTGCGGATCGAGGGCATCGGCACCACCACCCTCACCGTGCACGGCGTCCCGCAGATCACCTGCGACGTCGACTACACCCCGGCCGAGGACCCGGTGGAGGCGATGAGCCTGCTGGCCGCCGCCGTCGTCACCTCCTCCGAGCTGACCGTCCGCCGGGTGCCGATCGAGTTCCTGGAGATCGAGCTCGCCGTGCTGGAGGGCATGGGTCTCGACTACGACCGCACCCCCGAGTACCGGGCCCACAACGGTCACACCCGGCTGGTCGACCTCACCGTGCGCCCGTCCAAGCTGACCGCGCCGATCGACACCATCCACCCGATGCCGTTCCCCGGCATCAACATCGACAACGTGCCGTTCTTCGCCGCCATCGCCGCGGCCGCGCACGGCACCACGATGATCCACGACTGGGTGTACGACAACCGCGCGATCTACCTGACCGAGCTGACCCGCCTCGGCGCCGACGTCAAGCTCCTCGACCCGCACCGGGTGCTGGTCCAGGGGCCGACCCGGTGGCGTGCCGCCGAGATGATGTGCCCGCCGGCCCTGCGTCCCGCCGTGGTCATCCTGCTCGCCATGCTCGCCGCCAAGGGCACCTCGGTGCTGCGCAACGTCTACGTCATCAACCGCGGCTACGAGGACCTCGCCGAGCGCCTCAACTCCATCGGCGCCCAGATCGAGACCTTCCGCGACATCTGAGAAGCCTGACGGAACGTCATGTCGCTGACCGGCCTCACCCGTTGAGGCCGGTCAGCAGTACGGCGACCTCCAGTCCGGTGTCCAGGTAGTCCACGAACACCGGGTTGTTCAGTGCCCAGGGCGAGCGCCGTTCCCGGACCAGCCGGACCGCCTCGCCGCTCTCGTGGCCGAGGCCGATGAGCGCCTGCGCCGCCACCAGGCCCGAGCGGTTGTACCCCGAGTGGCAGCGCACCAGCGTCCGCCGGCCCCGGCGGACGGCCGCCGCGGTGAGCTCGGCCGCCTCCTGGACGGCGAGCAGCTGACCGGGGGAGAGCGGGGCGTCGGGCACCTCCCGGACGACGTGCTCCACCCCCGGTGCCGGACCGTGCCCGGAACGGGTGAACAGGCTGACCACCAGGTCGAACTCGGCCCGTACGATCGCGAGTTCCAGCTCGCCGCCGGGCCGGGTGAAGTAGTGCCCGCCCATCCAGAGCCCGGGGACGATCTCGTTCCAGGGCTCGGACGGCCCGGGGGTGTCGCGTCCCTTCTGGCGGGTCCGCACGCTCTGTTCGCTCCCTCGTCGTCCGGCCGCGTCCGGTGCTGCTTCCGGTGCTACTCGCCGGTGGTGCCGTCGAGGTGCTCACGGAGCAGGTCGGCGTGGCCGTTGTGGCGGGCGTACTCCTCGATCATGTGGGTGAGGATCCAGCGGAGCGAGAAGACCTCGTCGCCGTAGTGGCCCAGGACGTCCAACGACTCGGCGGCGGACACGAGTTCCCGGGCGTGGTCGCACTCCCGGCGCCAGATCGCGAAGGCCTCGTCGGGGTCGGCGGTGTCGGCGTCGAACTCGGCGAAGGACCCGTCCGGGTGCTTCCAGAAGCCCGGCAGGCCCTCGTCGTTGAGGACGTTGCGGAACCAGCTGCGCTCCACCTCGGCGAGGTGGCGGACCAGCCCGAGCAGGGAGAGCCCGGACGGTTCCAGCACGCGGGCGCGGAGCTGCTCCGCGGTGAGGCCCGCGCACTTCATCGCGAGGGTGTCGCGCTGGTAGTCCAGGAAGCCCGCCAGGGTGGCGCGTTCGTCGGCGGTGCGGGGAGTCTGCGTACGCTGATCATCGGTCATCGGGCCATCCTTCCCGGCGTCCACCGGGGTCGCCCCGCAATTTCCGCGGGACGACCGGGCGAGCAGGTACCAGCACGACGGTGAGCAGCCGCAGCGCCCGGGCCGGCTGGTGCTCGGGCCGTCCAGCGCCCGGGCCGGCTAGCCCAGGTGCTCCAGCCAGCGCAGTGCGCCGGGGACGTCCGGTGCGACCGGGACGCCTTCCGTGACCGGCGGGCGGTCCACGATGATGACGGGCAGGCCGAGTCCGCGTGCGGCGGTCAGCTTGGGGGCGGTCGCGGCGCCGCCGCTGTCCTTGGTGACCAGGACGTCGATGGCGTGTCCGCGCAGCAGTGCCTCTTCGCCGTGGATCGTGAACGGCCCCCGGTCCAGCAGGACTTCGAACGAGGGCGGTACCGGGGGCTCGGGCGGGTCCACCGAGCGGGCGAGGAAGTGGACCCCGTCCAGGTGGGCGAAGGCGCCGACGCCCTGTCGTCCGACGGTGAGGAAGACCCGTTCCCCGCGCCGGGGCAGCAGGTCGGCCGCCGCGGCGAGGGAGGGGACGGGGAGCCAGTGGTCGCCGTCGACGCGGGTGAAGCCGGGGCGGCGCAGCACCAGCAGCGGGACCGCGGTGGCGGCGGCCGCGAGGGCGGCGTTCCGGGAGATGCCGGCGGCGAACGGGTGGGTGGCGTCCACCACCGCGTCCACCTGCTCGGTGCGCAGCCAGTCGGCCAGACCCTCCGGTCCGCCGAAGCCGCCGATCCGCACCTCCCCGGCGGGCAGCCGAGGCTGGGCGACCCGGCCGGCCAGCGAACTGGTGACCCGGTGCGCGGTCGGGGCGAGCTCGGCGGCCAGCGCCCGCCCTTCGGTGGTGCCGCCGAGGATCAGGACGTGCCGCATCACGCCCCGCAGGGCTCGTGCGGGCGCTCGCGGTCCGCCGAGTAGAGGTGGCTGTCGCGGAACTGCTCGGCGGCCAGCGTGCGGCCGACGAGGATGACGGCGGTGCGGACCACGCCCGCAGCCTTGACCTGCTCGGCGATGTCGCCGACGGTGCCGCGCAGCACCAGCTCGTCGGGGCGGCTGGCCATCGCGACCACGGCGGCCGGGCAGTCCGCGCCGTAGTGGGGGAGCAGCTGCTCGACCACGTCGTCCACGTAGCCGGCGGCCAGGTGCAGCACCAGCAGGGCGCCGCTGCGGCCGAGGGTGGCGAGGTCCTCGCCCTCGGGCATCGGGGTGGCGCGCTTGGCGATCCGGGTGAGGATGACGGTCTGGCCGACGGTCGGGACGGTCAGCTCCCGCTTCAGCGCGGCCGCGGCGGCGGCGAAGGCGGGCACACCGGGGACCACCTCGTACGGCACGCCGGCCGCGTCCAGGCGGCGCATCTGCTCGGCGACGGCGGAGAAGACGGACGGGTCGCCGGAGTGCAGCCGGGCCACGTCCTGGCCGGCGCGGTGGGCGGCGACCAGCTCGGCGGTGATCTGGTCCAGGTTGAGCTGGGCGGTGTCGATCAGGCGGGCGCCGGGCGGGCACTCGTCCAGCAGCTCGCGCGGGACGAGGCTGCCCGCGTACAGGCAGACCTCGGCGCGGGCCAGGATGCGCTGGCCGCGCAGGGTGATCAGATCGGCGGCGCCCGGGCCGGCTCCGATGAAGTGGACGGTCACGAGGCGTTCTCCTGAGGGGTTTCGGGCTTGACTGCGGACCACTGGGTGACCGGCATGGCCTGGCGCCACCCGGTGAAGCCGCCCACCGGGACGGCGTGGGCGACGGCGAGTTTGACGAGCTCCCCGCCGTGGCGCCGGTACCACTCGGTGAGCAGCGCCTCGGACTCCAGCGTCACGGTGTTGGCGACGATCCGGCCGCCCGGGCGCAGCGCGGCCCAGCAGGCGTCCAGCAGGCCGGGCGCGGTGAGGCCGCCGCCGATGAACACGGCGTCGGGGGTGGGGAGTTCGGCGAGAGCGGCGGGGGCGGGGCCGGTCACCACGCGGAGCCGGGGCACCCCGAGTGCGGCGGCGTTGCGGACGATCCGCCCGGCCCGCGCCGGGTCGCGCTCGATGCTGACGGCCCGGCAGTCGCGGTGGGCGCGCAGCCACTCGACGGCGATCGAGCCGGAGCCGCCGCCGACGTCCCAGAGCAGCTCGCCGGGGGAGGGGGCCAGCGTGGCGAGGGTCGCGGCGCGGACGTGGCGCTTGGTGAGCTGGCCGTCGCTCTCGTACGCGGCGTCGGGCAGGCCGGGGACGAGGGAGGCGCGGGGGCCGTCGCCGAGGTCGACGGCGATGACGTTCAGCGGGTCGCCGGGCGGGTGCGGCCAGCCGTCGGCGGGGCCGTCGAGGTGGCGTTCGGCGGGGGCGCCGAGCTGTTCGAGCACCCGCAGGCGGGCGCCGCCGAAGCCGCGGGCGGTGAGCAGCTCGGCGACGGCGGCCGGGGTGGCGGCGTCGGCGCTGAGCACCAGCAGGCGGCGGCCGGGGTGGAGGGCGAGGGAGAGGGCGTCCAGCGGCCGGCCGACCAGGCTGACCACCTCGGTGGCCTCCAGCGGCCAGCCGAGCCGGGCGCAGGCGTAGGAGACGGCGGAGGGGTGCGGCAGGACGCGCAGGCGTTCGGCGCCGACGGTCTCGGCGAGGGTGCGGCCGATGCCGTAGAACATCGGATCGCCGCTGGCCAGGACGGCGATGCGGCGGCCGGCGTGGGCGGCGAGCAGTCCGGGGACGGCGGGGCGCAGCGGGGACGGCCAGGGGACGCGTTCGGCGGTGACGTCGTCGTGGGGGAGGAGGTCCAGCTGGCGGGGGCCGCCGACGACGGTCTCGGCCTCCCGCAGCGCGGCCCGGGAGCCGGCGGCGAGGCCGGGCCAGCCGTCGGCCCCGATCCCGACGACGGTGATCGGGGGTGGCAGCTCGGGCACCGGGTGGCTCCTCGTCGTTCGATGGGCCGATGAGCAGGAAATCTCATTGGCCGGGGCAGCCTACCTGGCGGTTGTCATCCGCCACCCGTCATCCCACTCCTCCCCCGGCTGCTCCCCAGTCCCCCGATTCGATCAGCGCCGGCCGCTCCCGCAGCCGTGCCTCGGCCCTCGGTCCGGCGAGGTAGACCCAGGCCTCCCGCAACTCGCCCGCCGCCGTCCGCACCGCCATCCGCCGCCGCACGTACAGCCCGGTCCCGTCCGCCCGGCAGTCCTCCAGCCGGTCCAGGGCGTCCAGGGCTCCGGCGTACGCGCCCGGGCGTACGGTGACGAGCTCGCCCAGGATCCGGCGCCCGGGCGCCGGATCCGGCACCGCGTACGGGAAGCCGGGGCCCTCGTGCAGCGCGGCGCCCTCCAGGACCGCCGGCCGGATCTCGGCGCAGCGTCCGGCCAGGTGGGCGGCGTGATTGCGGCCGCCGCTGCGCAGGGTGCCGTACACGAAGAACGGCAGGGACTCCTCGGATGCGGGCACGGGTTCGACCTCCTCGTCGGGGATCGCCCACCGTACGTCCCGCGGTCCGGGTTCCGATACGGACTGGCGCACCGGGCCGTCCATGCGCTGTCATGTCGGATGTTCGGCCAGCACCGTCCAAGGGGGACACCCATGACATCGCCCGCTTCACCCTCCCAACCGGCCGCGGATCCCGGCCCGACCCCCGGCGTGGCCCCCGACGTTCCCGCGCCCGCCGACGCCCTCGTTCGCCCCGACGCCCCCGTCCGCGCCGACAGCCCCGTCCCCGCCGACGCCGCCGTCAGGGCCGAGGCGGCCCCCGCCCGCGGCCCCCGCCTCGGCGGCGCGGTCTGGCTGGCCCTCCTCGTGGTCTACATCGTCTGGGGGTCGACGTACCTCGCGATCCGGATCGCCGTGGAGACGATGCCCTCCTTCCTCTCCGCCGCCGCCCGCTTCCTCGTCGCCGGCCTGCTGCTGACCGGCTACCTCCTGGTGCGCCAGGGCCCGGCCGGTCTGAAGGTGACCAAGCGGCAGCTGGCCTCCTCCGCCCTGGTCGGCCTGCTGCTGCTGACCGGCGGCAACGGACTGGTGGTCCTGGGCGAGACCTCCGTCCCCTCCGGGCTGGCCGCCCTGCTGGTGGCCGCGGTCCCGCTGTGGATGGTGGTGCTCACGGCGGTCGGCGGCGAGCGCCCGAGGCCCGCCGAGCTGGCCGGGGTGCTGCTCGGACTGGTCGGCCTCGGCGTCCTGTCGGCGCCCGCGATCGGCGGGTCGATCGAGCCGACCGGCGTGATCATGATCATCGCTGCCACCCTGCTCTGGGCGACCGGCTCCTTCGCGACCAAGAGGATCCCGATGCCCGACAACGTGCTGGCCGCGAGCGCCTACCAGATGCTGGTCGGCGGAGTCGGCGACCTGGTGATCGGACTGGGCCGTGGAGAGCAGCACGGGCTGGACCTCGGAACGATCTCCGGGCGCTCCTGGCTGGCCCTCGCCTACCTGGTGATGTTCGGCTCGCTGCTCGCCTTCACCGCGTACGCCTGGCTGCTGCGGTCGGCCCCGCTGACCCTGGTCGCCACCTACGCCTACGTGAACCCGGTGGTCGCGGTGCTGCTGGGCTGGCTCATCCTCGCCGAACCGCTGACCGGCCCGACCCTCGCGGGCGGCGCGATCGTGGTGGCGGGCGTCTGCCTGGTGGTGAGCGTCAGCCGGCGTTCGGGCGGCGCGTCGCGCGCCGGGAGTCCGGCCCGTCCGGCGAAGGAGCCGTCCGCTCGGAGGTGAGCCCGGCCCGCCACCACCGCCCCGGACGACGGCCACGGCGGTCACGGCGTCCACGGCATCCACAGCAGTCAGGACGGCCACGGCGTCCACGATGTCAACGGCGGCCCGCCCCCGCGCTTCCGGCTCACGGGGGAGGGCCGTCCGCCGTACGGCTCAGAAGGCGTACGGCGGCTTGCCCGTCCACCAGTTGCCGGGCGCGTCCGGGTCGCGGCTGGTCCAGAACTCGATGATCGCGGTGGTGAACTCGGCGGCGGAGAGCACGCCGTCGCCGTCGGTGTCGAGGTGGCGGAAGGCCTCGTCGGCGTCGTCGCGGGAGAGGCCGGCGAAGTGGCCGCGCTGGAAGACGAAGAACTCACCGGCGTCCACCGTCCCGCTGCGGTCGGCGTCGGCGACGGCGAGGAAGGCCTCGGCGAGCGCGCCGAGGATCTCGCGCGCGGCCTCGGGGTCGTCGGCGAGCGAGCCGGTCGAGGTGACGAACTGCTGGCGGGTGATCGCCTCGGTGCCGGCGGGCAGCCGGGCGAGGTGCAGGTCGTGCCAGGTCGTCAGGTAGGCGCGGACTATCACGGCCTCGGCCTCGGAACCCTCCTGATGGCCGAGCGAGCGGGCCACCGAGAGGCCCATCAGGACGTGGTCCCGCTCGGTGAGCAGGCCGTCGCCGTCGGCGTCGAGGTGATCGAAGCCGTGGTTGATCTTTGCGATGAGCAGGTCGTCCGACAAATGTGCCTCCTCGGTTGGTGATTCCTTGCTCGGGTCTCCTACGTCACATCGCCTGCACGCTAGCGTCTTGAGCCGGACCGGCGCAGCCGAACGAACGGCGAACGACCTGCCCGTTCACTCCCACGCCACTCGCCGAGCCGTCCGCCGAGCCACTCGTCGAGCCGTCCGCCGAGCCGTCGCCGGACCACTCGCCGGGCGGCCCGGACCGTCTCAGTGCACCGCCGCCAGCAGCTCCCTCGTGTACTCGGTGTGCGGCGCCTCGAAGAGCTGGTCCCGGTCGGTGGACTCGACCAGCCGGCCCCGGTGCATCACCGCCACCCGGTCGCAGAAGTGCCGCACCACCGCGAGGTCGTGGGAGACGAACAGGAACGCCACGCCGAGCCGTTCGCGCAGCTCCATCAGCAGGTTGAGCACCTGGGCCTGCACCGACACGTCGAGCGCGGAGACCGGCTCGTCGGCGATGATCAGCCGCGGCTGCGGGGCCAGCGCCCGGGCGATGCCGATCCGCTGGCGCTGCCCGCCGGAGAACTCGTGCGGGTAGCGGTCCAGGTGCCCGGCCTCCAGCCCGACCTGCTCCAGCAGTTCGACGGAGCGCTCCCGCCGTTCGGCCGGGCCCAGCGAGGTGTGCAGGCGCAGCGGGGTGTCCAGGGTCCGGCCGATCGTCCGGCGCGGGTTGAGCGAGGCGTACGGGTCCTGGAAGACCAGCTGGATCTCGCGGCTGAGCCGCTTCCTGAGCTCCCGGTCGGGCCGGGTGACGTCCTGGCCGTCGTACAGCACCCTTCCGCCGGTGGGTCGTTGCAGTCCGGCCAGGACCCGCGAGGTGGTGGACTTCCCGGAGCCGGACTCGCCGACCAGCCCGAGTGTCTCGCCCGGGGCGATCCGCAGGCCGACGCCCTCGACCGCCCGGACCGGTTCGGCCCGCAGGCCGGGGAGGCCCCGGCGCCCCGGGAAGTGCACGGACAGGTCGTCAACCTCGACCAGCCAGCGCTCGGGGCGCCCGACGGTCCGCGGCCGGAACGTCCGCGAGGGTGTCGGCTCGTCGACCGTCGGCAGGGCGGTGCCCGGCACCGAGTCCAGCCGGAGCGCCGCGCCCACCAGGGCCCGGGTGTACGGCTCGCGCGGCGCGGCCAGCAGTTCGGCGGTCGGCGCGGACTCGATCCCGGCCCCGCCGCGCATGACCAGCGTGCGGTCCGTCGTCCCGGCGACCACGCCCAGGTCGTGGCTGACCAGCAGCACCGCCGTCCCGTGCTCGCGCTGCAACTCGCCGAGCAGGTCGAGGACCTGCCGCTGGACGCGGGCGTCCAGGGCGGTGGTCGGCTCGTCCGCGATGATCAGCCGGGGGTCGTTCATCAGCGCCATCGCGATCATCACCCGCTGGCGCATGCCGCCGGAGAACTGGTGCGGGTAGTCGCGGCTCCGGGCCGCCGGGATGCCGACCCGGTCGAGCATCTCGGCTGCCCGCCGGCCCGCCTCGGCGCGGCCCGTGCCCGGGTGGTGCAGCCGGTACATCTCGGCGAGCTGGGCGCCCACGCCGTGGAAGGGGCTGAGCGAGGTGAGCGCGTCCTGGAAGACCAGCGCCGCCCGTCCGCCCCGCACCCCGCGCAGCGCGGACTCCTCGGCACCGACGACCTCCTGTCCGCCCAGCCGGATCGAGCCGGTGACGGTGGTGGTACGCGGGTCGTGCAGACCGAGGACGGCGAGCCCGACGGTCGACTTGCCGGAGCCCGACTCGCCGACCAGGCCCAGGACTTCACCCGGCGCGAGGTCGAAGGAGAGGTTCCGGACGGCGGTCACGGGTGCGCCGCCGCGCGGGTCGGCGAAGGCGACGGTCAGGTCGCGGACGCTCAGCACCGGCTCGTCGCTCCCCGCCGCGGTGCCCTTCGCCCCTTCGCGCCGCACGCCGTCCCCGGGAACAGTGGATTTCATCGAAGGACTCCCCATCAGCTCAGCCGCACACGCGGATCGAGCCAGGCGACCGCGAGGTCGGCCAGCGCGACGAACAGCACCATGAAGCAGGCGGCCAGCAGCACCGCGCCGACCACGGCGGGCAGGTCCTGCCCGGCGACGGCCTCCGCGGCGAACCGTCCGACCCCGTTCAGCCCGAACACCGTCTCGGTGATCACGGCTCCGCCGAGCAGCACCCCGGCCTCCAGCCCGATCAGCTGCACCAGCGGCCCGGCGGCGCCGCGCGAGGTGTACTTCAGGTGGGCGCGCAGCCGTCCCAGACCCTTGCCGCGCGCCGTGCGGACGTACTCCTCGTTCATCGTCTCCAGCAGCTGCGAGCGCGAAAGCCGGGCGAACACGGCCGAGTTGACGAAGCCCAGGATGAACCAGGGGAGCAGCATCCCGCCCGCCCAGGCGGCCGGGTCCTCGGCCGGCGGAGTGTAGGAGGGCAGCGGCAGCAGCCCGGTGGAGTACACCAGCAGCCACTGCGCGACGTACCCGAGGAAGTAGATCTGCACGCTCGCACCGACCAGGGTGAAGCCGGAGAGCAGCCGGTCGGTCCGCCGCCCGTGCCGCAGCGCGGAGACGAACCCGGTGCCGAGGCCGAACACCAGCAGGACGGCGAGCGCCCCGGCGGTCAGCGAGAGGGTGACGGGCAGGTGGTCGGCCAGCGCCTCGGTGACGGGCTGGTGCAGCCGGTAGGAGTAGCCGAGGCAGGGGGCGTCGCAGTGGATGGTCGAGCCGTCCACGTCGCCGATGTCCCGGCCGGCGACCACTCCGACCAGGTAGTCGGTGTACTGGGTGAGCAGCGGCTGGTCCAGGCCCATGCTCTGGCGCACCGCCGCGACCTGCCCGCTGTCGCAGCGCGGGCCGCAGGCGGCGCGGGCCGGGTCGGCGGGCGCGGCGTAGAAGAGGGCGAAGGCGGCGGCGGAGACCGCGACCAGGACCGCGAGGGCCTGGGCGGTCCGCCGCAGGACGAAGGAGAGCATGGCCGATCCGGGGTCGACGTGACGGGGGAGGCGCGCGAAGGGCGAGCAGCTGAGCGGGAAGCGGGCGAGCGGGAGCGGGCGAGCAGGGAGGGGGAAGGGGCCCGCCCCCGTTCCGCCGTGGAACCCGGGGAGCGGGAGCGGGCCCCGGCGCTCAGGACTTCAGGTACAGCCAGGCCAGCGAGACGGTCCCGTAGATCGGGTGGACGAACGCCCCGCCGACGTTGCTGCCGCGCAGCTGGTTGACCGTCGGGTAGGCGAACGGCAGCACCGGCAGGTCCTTCATCACGGTCTGCTCCAGCGCGTACAGCTCCTTGGCCTTGGCGCGGGGTTCGCCGATCTGGTTGATCCGGTCGATCTCCTTGTCGACCTCCGGGTTGCGGTAGCGCGCGGAGTTGATGTCGCTGCCGGCCCGGCCGTCGAAGGAGAACGGGACGAGGGTGGACGGGGTCGGCCAGTCGACCGAGCTGGTCTCCTCGAACAGGTCGTACGGGGAGTCGGTGCGGTGCACCTCGTCCAGGAAGGCCTTGGGGTCGACCGGCTTGGGCACGACGGTGATCCCGGCCTTGCCGAAGCCCTCGACCAGCACCTGCGCGACGCGTTGCCCGGTCGGGGTGTTCCGGTACGCGTAGGTCAGGCTCCCGGGCGCCTGCTCGGCCTTGGCGAGCGCGGCCCTGGCGGCCTCCGGGTCGCCCTCGGGCCTGGCCGGGTAGAGGTCGTACTTCTGGTAGTCGATCAGCGCGGGGGAGCTCAGTGTGGTGGCCAGCTCGCCGGTCCGGGCGCCGCCCTGGACCTGGCGGGCCTGCTGGCGCGGGTAGGCCAGGTGCAGCGCCTTGCGGACCTCGACGTCGGGCACCCGCTCGTTGTTGATCATCAGCTGGGTGACGAAGGCGCCCTGCCGCCCGGAGACCACCAGTTCCTTGGCCTTCGGGTCGGTGTCGGTGGTCTGGTACAGCTCGGCGGAGAGGGTGTCGGAGGCGGTGGTGGCGTTGGCGCCGCCGTCCCGTCCGGAGAGGATCTCCTGGTTGAGGTTGAGTGCCTCCTTGCCGTACGTGAAGACGAACTTCTCCGGGTACTGGCTGCGGATCGGGTCCGTCTCGGGCTTCCAGGCCGGGTTGCGCTCCAGCACCATGCGGGTGTTCTGGACGTGCTCGACGATCCGGTACGGCCCGGTCGCGAACGGCAGTCGGTCGTAGTCCGTCCCGGTGTCCTTGTCCCGGCGCACCGGGGAGGAGGAGGACTGCGCGGCCATGTACGGGACGTCGGCCTGCGGCTGCGGGAAGTGGAAGACGATCGTGCGCTCGTCCGGCGTCTCGATCGCGTCCAGGTCGCCGGCCTGCGGGCCCGCGTACTTGGTGCGCGCCGCCTCGTAGCCGGCCTCGCCGGTGAGCCACTGCGGCCAGTACGGCGGGCCGACCTCGTAGCCCTTGCCGAAGGTGCGCTCGATGCCGTACTTGACGTCCTGGGCGGTGATCGGCTGCCCGTCCTCCCAGGCGACACCCGGCTTGAGGCGGTACGTCCAGGTGCGGCCGCCGTCGGCCGGGGTGCCGGTGTCGGTGGCCAGGTCGCCGACCAGCTTGGCCTTGCCGTCCACGACCTGGTACTGGGTCAGCTGGCGGCCCCAGAGCAGCGAGGCGTTGTAGGCGGCGCCCGCGTAGACCTTCTGCGGGTCGAGGTGGCGGAACTCCACGCTGTTGTACACGTTCACCGTGCCGCCCGCGCGGGCGCCCGGGACGGCCGGGGCCGGGCCGGCGCTCTCCTGCTCGCTGCCGAGCACGGCGGTCAGCGGGGAGGTCTCCTTGGCGGAGGCTCCGGCGGCGCCGCCGGAGCCGGTGGTGCTGCCCGCGCCGGCCGAGCAGGAGGTCGCCAGCAGGGCGGTGGCGATGACGGCGAGGGACGGTCTGGTCCAGCGCATGGCGAATCTCTCCTTGCCCCGGCGGATCGTGCCGGGGCGGGCTCGGGTTGATGGATGGGAGGAGGCGAGGGGGCTCAGCGGGCAGTGCGGGCGCGCGGGTCCAGCGCGTCCCGGACGGCGTCGCCGAGCAGGTTGAAGGCGATGACGAACAGCAGCAGCGCCACGCCTGGGAACACCATGTAGGTGGGGTCGGCCTGGAAGACCTCGGAGCCGCGCGCGATCATCCGCCCCCAGTCCGGGACCGGCTCGGTGATGCCGACGCCGAGGAAGGACAGCGCGGCCTCGGAGGCCACGAAGGTCGGCACCGCCATGGTGGCGTGCACCAGCAGCTGCGAGCGCACATTCGGCAGAAGTTCGTGGACGACGACATGGAACCGGCCGGCGCCCTGGGCCCGTGCGGACTGCACGAAATCCCTTTCCCGGAGTGAGCGGACGGTGGCCCGCAGGGAAAGCGCGAGCGGAATCCAGCCGAACGCCGAGAAAACCAGGATCAGCACCAGGAACTGCATCCACTCCGGTTCCGCGGTGCCCGGGTCGACCAAACGGGACTGGATCACCGGGCTGAGCGCGAGCAGCAGGAGCAGCGTGGGAAAGGCCAGCAGCACATTCGCGAGGAATCCGAACAGCCGGTCCGTGATCCCGCCCAGGTAGCCGACCGCGACGCCGGCCAGCACGCCCAGGGTGGTGGTCACCGCGGCGGCCGCGAAGGCGATCAGCAGCGAGGTGCGGATGCCGTACAGCAGCTGGGTGAAGACGTCCCGGCCGAGGCCGGGCTCCAGGCCGAACCAGAAGTCGCCGGAGATCCCGCCGTTCGGCAGCATCGGCAGTCCGCTGTCGCTGAGCAGGCCCGGGACGTTCTGGCCGTAGTGGTCGACCGGGTTCTTCCCGTACAGCGCGGCGACCAGCGGGGCGCCGAGTGCGAGCAGCAGGAACAGCACCACCACCGCCAGGGCGGCGGCGCCGACCCGGTCCCGCAGGATCCGGCGGAGCAGGCCGGCGTCGGCGGTGGGTGCGGGCCCGGCCGTGGTGCCTGGGACGGTGTCGACCGCTGCCATGAGGCGTAACCCCCGAATTCTCCGCCGCCCCATGGGTGAGGGTGCGCTGGTGTGCATTTCCGGTACGGCGTCCCGGGGTTTTCCCGGCGGCCGTTCGAGCGCCATTGGATCGGATGCGTCCGAGGTTCCGCAAATCACCTTCGGAGGTCGTTCGGGTCATTCCTGCGGAACTGTTTCGGGATATGTGGCGGCTTCATTTCGCCGAAACACCGGCGTTGCAAAAGAACGGACATAGCAGCACATAGCGGACTGCCCGTTCCGCATTCTGAGACCTCCGCCACAGTCCCTCCGGTGTTGGTACGATCCCGGTGGGCCGCAACTGGCGCGTAGGGATGGAATCAACCATCGGGAAGCGGCCCCGTGAATCCTCACGTGAACTTGCCGAGCGCCTGGGCCCCCGCATCCCCACCAGGAGACCGCCATGGCCCAGCAGCCCCACACCGCCGCCTCCGCCGCGGCCGACACCGCCTTCCGCAGCGCCCTCGACGTGGTCGCCGGCGTCGAACCCCGGATCGCCGCCGCCATCGGCCAGGAGCTGGCGGACCAGCGCGCCTCGCTCAAGCTGATCGCCAGCGAGAACTACGCCTCCCCGGCGGTCCTGCTCACCATGGGCAACTGGCTCAGCGACAAGTACGCCGAGGGCACCGTCGGCCGCCGCTTCTACGCGGGCTGCCGCAATGTCGACACCGTCGAGAGCATCGCCGCCGAGCACGCCCGCGAACTGTTCGGCGCCGACCACGCCTACGTCCAGCCGCACTCCGGCATCGACGCCAACCTCACCGCCTTCTGGGCCGTCCTCTCCCAGCGGGTCGAGAGCCCGGCCCTGGAGCGCGCCGCGGTGCGCAACGTCAACGACCTCACCGAGGAGGACTGGGCGCGGCTGCGCCAGGAGCTCGGCAACCAGCGGATGCTCGGCATGTCCCTGGACACCGGCGGCCACCTCACCCACGGCTTCCGGCCCAACATCTCGGGCAAGATGTTCGAGCAGCGCAGCTACGGCACCGACCCGGCCACCGGCCTGATCGACTACGACGCGCTGCGCGAGACCGCCCGCGAGTTCCGCCCGCTGATCATCGTCGCCGGCTACTCCGCCTACCCGCGCCTGGTGAACTTCCGCAGGATGCGCGAGATCGCGGACGAGGTCGGCGCGACCCTCATGGTCGACATGGCGCACTTCGCCGGCCTGGTCGCGGGCAAGGTGCTGACCGGCGACCACGACCCGGTCCCGCACGCCCACATCGTCACCACCACCACCCACAAGTCCCTGCGCGGCCCGCGCGGCGGCATGGTGCTGTGCCAGTCAGAACTGGCCGAGCACGTCGACCGCGGCTGCCCGCTGGTGCTCGGCGGCCCGCTCTCGCACGTCATGGCCGCCAAGGCGGTCGCCCTCGCCGAGGCCCGCCGCCCCGAGTTCCAGGCCTACGCCCGCGCCGTCGTCGCCAACGCCCAGGCGCTCGCCGAGGGCCTGCTGCGCCGCGGCGGCAAGCTGGTCACCGGCGGCACCGACAACCACCTGGTCCTGGCCGACGTCTCCGGCTACGGCCTGACCGGCCGCCAGGCCGAGGCGGCCCTGCTCGACTCGGGCATCGTCACCAACCGCAACTCCGTCCCGCTGGACCCGAACGGCGCCTGGTACACCTCGGGCGTCCGCCTCGGCACCCCGGCCCTCACCACCCGCGGCCTCGGCACCGCGGAGATGGACGAGATCGCCGACCTGATCCACACCGTCCTGAGCGCCACCACCCCCACCACCACGGCCAAGGGCTCCCCGTCCAAGGCCGCCTACAGCCTGGACGCCGCCCTCCGCGACGCCACCGCCAAGCGCGCTGCCGACCTGCTCGCCCCGTACCCGCTCTACCCGGGCGTCGACCTGGCCTGACGGCGGACGGCAGACGGCGAACAGATGACAGATTTCGAAATCTGTCATCTGTTCGCTGAAATCTGAAAGTTGTCAGCTGTCAGCTGTCGGTCGTTCGCCCCACCCCGCCCGGCCTCCACATCCCCGGGCGCGGGCGGCCCGGTGCGGCTAGTACTGCAGGGACTTGTACTGGAGGAACTCCTCCAGCCCGTGGCGGCCCAGCTCCCGGCCGAGGCCCGAGTTCTTGTAGCCGCCGAAGGGCGCGAGCGGGTTGAAGCGGCCGCCGTTGAGGTCCACCTGGCCGGTGTCGAGGCGGCGGGCGAAGGCGGCGGCGGTGTCGGTGTCGCGGGCCCAGACGCCGCCGCCAAGGCCGTACGGGGTGCCGTTGGCGAGTTCGGCGGCGTGCTCCTCGTCGCGGTAGCGGAGGATCGCCAGGACCGGGCCGAAGACCTCCTCCTGGGCCACCGTCATCTCCGGGGTCACGTCGGCGAGCACGGTCGGGCGGACGTAGTAGCCGGTGGGCAGCTCGGCGACGGGCTCCGAGCCGCCGACGACGAGCCGGGCGCCCTCGGCCAGCGCGCCGTCGATGTAGCCGCGCACCCGGTCCAGCTGCCTGGCGTTGACCAGCGGGCCGATCCGGGTCCGCGGGTCGGTCGGGTCGCCCGGCCGGTACTGGGCGGCGAGCTCCTCGGCCCGGGTGACCGCCTCGTCGTACTGGTCCTCGTGCACCAGCAGCCGGGTCAGCGCGCTGCACGTCTGGCCCGAGTTGGCGAAGACGTTGGCGACGTTGGCCTTGACCGCGCGGGCCAGGTCGGCGCCCGGCAGCACCACGTTGGCGGACTTGCCGCCCAGCTCCAGGGAGACCCGCTTCAGCCCCCGGCCGGCCGTCTCGGCGATCTGCCGGCCGACGGCGGTGGAGCCGGTGAAGGAGACCAGGTCCACTTCCCGGTGCCCGACGAGCGCCGCGCCCGCCACCGCGCCGGTGCCGGTCACCAGGTGGAAGGTGCCGGCCGGGAAGCCGGCCTCGTGCACCAGCCGGGCGAACAGCCGGGCCACCAGCGGGGTGTCCTCGGCCGGCTTGAGGACCACCGGGCAGCCGGCCGCCAGCGCCGGGACGGCCTTGGCCACGATCTGGTGCAGCGGGTAGTTCCAGGGCGTGATCGCCGCGACCACCCCGGCCGGCTCGGCGTGCACCACCGAGTTGCCGATCCGCTCCTCGAAGGGGTGCTCGGCGAGCAGGGTCAGGTAGGAGGTCGCCACGGCGAGCGGCAGCCCGGCGTGCACGGCCCCGGCGAAGCCGACCGGCGAGCCCAGCTCGGCGACGACGGTCTCGGTGATCTCGTTCTGCGCGGCGGCGATCCCGTCCCGCAGCCGGGTCAGCAGGGCCAGCCGCTCCTCGCGGGTGGTGGAGCCCCAGCTCCGGGCCGCCCGGCGGGCCGCCGTCACCGCCGCGTCGACGTCGGCCGGACCGCCGGCCGGCACCGTGGCCAGTACCTGCTCGGTCGCCGGGTTCAGCACGGTGATCGACCCGGTGTCACCGGAGGGCCGCCACTCGCCGTCGATGTACTGGTCGCCGTGCTCCGGGTACTGCGCGTACTGCCGCACCGATCGTCCTCTCGTCCACTCAGCCGACCCTTGACCAGCAGCGCTGGTCGGAGGCCAGTCAATGCGGCGCGGACGGCCGCGCGCAAGAGTCAATCCCGCCCGGCGGACGTGACGGTTACTTCGGGGCGAACCGCGCGGTGTACTCGTCGAACGGCTCGATGCCCACCTCGGCGCGCCGCTCGTCCAGCCGCTCGGGCTCCTCGCAGGGCCACGGCACCGGGCGGCCGTCCGTCACGGCGCCGATCTGCGTCCCGTAGCGCTGTTCCCGACCCTCGTTGACCGCCAGCCGGTCCTGGAGGAAGGCCAGGTCGCGGGCGCTCGCCTCGCCCCTGGCGACGGCCCCGCCCATCAGGGTCACCGCCCGCCGCTGGACGTCGAGCTGCCGGTCCGCGTGCTGCGCCACCAGCCAGGCCGCCCGGGCGGCCTCGGGGCCGACGGTGCGCTCGGTCGGCCAGCCGTGCGCCGCCATGATCTCCGCGAGCCGGTCCCCGTGCCGGGCGGTGAGTCGGCGCCAGGCCGCCTGTTCGGCCAGGTCGGGGCTGTTCGCCAGCCGGGCGGCCGCGCCGTCCTCGGCCGTCATCCCGGTCAGCTCCCGCGCGAGGGCCGGATCCTGACCGTACTGCTGTGCTTCCGTCACGTCGACGACGCTCCCTGCCCGGGCCCTCCCGTCGAGGACCGCCCGCGACCACGCTAGGCGCGGAAACCGCGACGAAGATCATCCCCGAAGACGGTGACCCGGGGGTGCCCGCCACGGCAGAATGGACGTACACCGGGAACGAAGCGCACCGGAAACGGGGCGCACCGCGCACGGTCCCCGCGAACGCCGAAGGGCCGGTCGGAGGATTCCGACCGGCCCTTCACCGTGAGTTCACGTGCTCAGGCGCCTCAGACCCGCGAGGGCTCCGCGGCGTCGTCCGGCGCGGCGCTCCGGGCCTCCTCGGCCATCTCCTGGCGGACCGCGGCCAGCGAGGGGTTGGCCCAGGCGCTGGCGACGCCCCAGCGGTAGAACGCCAGCCCGATCGCGGCGACGATCAGCAGGTCCCAGCCCTCCGGCAGGTAGCCGTGCCCGCCGAAGTCGGCGCTGCCCGCCCAGGAGACGCCGGCCATCACGAACAGGTACGCGACCATCCAGGCGCCCGCCTTCAGGTGCGGCTTCAGCTCGGCGAACGGCTTGCGCAGCTCGTACCAGGCCCAGATCGGCAGACCGGCGGCCATCAGCAGGATGACCTTGCCGGTGAGCGGCCAGCGGGCCCAGTAGAGCACCAGCGAGCCGAACACCATCGCGACCGGGGCGATCACCGGCATGGCGCGCAGCCGGACCGGCCGGGGCAGGTCCGGGGCCAGGCGGCGCAGCGCCATCACGGCGACCGGGCCGGTGATGTACGAGATCACGGTGGCCACCGAGACGATCTCGGCCAGCGAGCCCCAGCCGCGGAAGACCGCGAGGAACAGGAAGGCGACCACCAGGTTGAGCACCAGCGCCGGGCGCGGGATGCCGGTCTTGGCGTCGACCTTGCCGAAGATCTTGGGCAGGTGGCCGTTCTCCTGCACGCCGTGGATCATGCGCGAGGTGGTGGCGGCGTAGATCATGCCGGTGCCGGAGGGCGAGATGAAGGCGTCCGCGTACAGCGTGATCGCCAGCCAGTTCAGGCCCCAGGCGATGGCCAGGTCGGCCAGCGGCGAGGTGTAGGAGAGGTTGCTCCAGCCGTTCGCCAGATCGCCGCCGGGGATGGCGCCGAGGAAGGCGATCTGCAGCGCGACGTAGATCACCAGGGCGATCAGGATCGAGCCGATGACGGCCTTCGGCAGCGACTTGCCGGGGTTGCGGGCCTCGCCGGCCAGGTTGAGCGGGGACTGGAAGCCGTTGAAGGCCCAGACGATGCCGGAGACCGCGACGGCGGTGAACACCGAGCTCCAGCCGTTCGGCGCGAAGCCGCCGTGGTCGGTGAAGTGGGCGGTGTCGAAGTGCGCGAAGAGCAGCGCACCGGCGGTCACCGTCGGGACGACGACCTTGAAGACGGTGATCGCGGTGTTGGTCTTGGCGAACAGCGTGATCGCGAACCAGTTGAGGGCGAAGTAGACGAGCAGCAGCACGCTGGCCAGCGCCACTCCGCTGAGGGTCAGCTCCTTGCCGTCGAACAACCCCTGTGCCCAGCCGAAGTGCCAGGAGCTCATGTACTGCACGGAGGCGGTGGCCTCACCCGGGATGACCGAGACGATGGCGATCCAGTTGGCCCAGGCGGCCAGGTAGCCGGCCAGCGACCCGTGCGAGTACTGGCCGTATCGGACCATGCCGCCGGCCTTGGGGAACATCGAGCCCAGCTCGCTGTAGGTGAGCGCGATGGTCAGCGCCACCGCGGCACCGATCACCCAGGCGAGGATCGAGGCGGGTCCGGCGAGCTTGGCGGCCCGCTCGGCCCCGAACAACCACCCGGAGCCGATGATCGACCCCAGCCCGACCGCGGTCAGGCTGATCGTGCCGAGCGATCGGCGGTAGTTCTGGTGTGATGCCGTCGACGATTCGGGCTCACTCAACGTATCGGTCCTCTCGCTCGTGGTTCATCGGGTGGTGTCGGTGTTTTTGCGATTTTGAGCCGGTATTTCGGACAAACGGAGAGCAGCCTATGTTCCGAAAAGGGGCGAATACCTCAGAGGAAGCTCAAACCGTCCGATTGTTGCCATCTCGTGTCCGGCGTCCGGGCCGGTGCGGACCGGCGAGGAGACCGAGGCCACAGTGCCCGGAAGGGGTGGTGGTCGAGGATGGCGACCGGGGCCGGCCCGGAAAAGGGGCGGCCCGAAAAACGAAATTCCCCGTGGGTGCCTTTCGGCTCCCACGGGGAATTCGGCTGTGTCCGAGGGGGGACTTGAACCCCCACGCCCGATAAAGGGCACTAGCACCTCAAGCTAGCGCGTCTGCCATTCCGCCACCCGGACCGGGTGTGTGCTTCGGGGGTTTTTTCCTCGCCCCCTCGGCGACAGAGAGAACATTACCAGGGTTCTGGAGTGCTTCTCACCTGCGCTTCCTCGGGGCGGGGCCACCGGACATCCTGGTCCGAGGCCCGTCCGGCCCCCGCGGGCCGCGGCGTCCGGGCCGTACCGCGCCCGCGGCGAGCCCGGAGCCTGCCCGGAACGCGGCCCGCACCGCCCGCACGCGGCCCGGAACGCGGCCCGGAACGCGGCCCGTACCGCCCGCACACGGCCCGGAACGCGGTCCGCGGGGGCCGCACGCGGCCCGGAACGCGGCCCGCACAGGTTGGTACAGCCTGGGAACGCGCTCGAATCCGGCCCGAACCGGTGGCGTCCGCGAAGGAACCGGTCGACTCCCGCACCGGCCGCGGTCGGTTGCGGCCGGAACCGGTCCGACACGGGCAACTTGTCGACGGTGCCACGGCCGCCGCGACGGCTCTCGTAGCGTCTGTGGACCGAGGGCGCCATGAAGCGGATCGCCTGATTCCCGGGTCGCGGACGAAGGGCGGCTGGACGTGGAGCAGATCAGCGGAGCGGCGAAGGCCGAACCGAGACGCGACAGGCGGATGGAGGGCCGGGGTGGGGCCACGGTCTCCGGAGGCCCCGCCGAGGGCGTGTGGCGCTTCCCGGTGCCCGCCACCGAGGCCTCGGTGCCGCTCACCCGGCACGCGGTGCGGGACCGTCTGCTGGCCCAGGGCATGACCGGGGTGCGCTACCAGGAGCTGGTGGACGACCTGCTGCTGATCGTCTCGGAGCTGGTGAGCAACGCGGTGACGCACGCCGCCGAGCTGTCCCCCGAGGTGGTCACCGAGCTGTCGGTGCACCGGGCCTCGGTGCGGGTGTCGGTCGAGGACGGCGATCCGTACCGGCCGAAGGCGCTGGAGAACGACACCGCGAGCACCGGCGGGCGCGGCCTGCTGCTGGTGAAGAGCGTCACCCTGCAGGCCGGCGGGGTGTGCGACGTCGAACACACGGGGGAGGGCGGCAAGGTCATCTGGGCCTCGCTGCCCGTCCCCCCGGAGCCCGGCCACTGACCGGCCGGGCCGACGACCGGGCCGATGGACGGAGCGGTCGGAGCGGCCGGACCAGGACTACCAGTCCCGCCCGGCGATCTCCCGGATGCCCGGCAGCGCGGCCTCGAAGACCGTCTCGAACCAGACCGAGAACGGCCGCTCCGCCCGCAGCTCCCGCAGCTCCTGCGCGGTCACGAAGGCGAAGTCGTCCACCTCCTCCGGGTCCGGCTCGACCGGCGCGGTGACGAGTCCCACGAACAGGTGGTTCCACTCCCGCTCGATCAGCCCGGAGGCCTCGTCCGGCAGGTCGTAGCGGACGGTGCCCGCCTCGCACAGCAGCGCCGGCGCGACGCCCAGTTCCTCGGCGGTGCGCCGGGCGGCGGCGACGAACGGCGGCTCGTCCGGGTACGGGTGGCCGCAGCAGGTGTTCGACCAGACGCCGGGGGAGTGGTACTTGCCGAGCGCCCGGCGCTGGAGCAGCAGCCGGCCCTGGCGGTCGAACAGGAAGACGGAGAAGGCCCGGTGCAGGCGGCCCGGCTGCTGGTGGGCCCAGAGCTTCTCGCCCGTGCCGATCGTGACGCCCTCGTCGTCGACCAGTTCCAGCAGGATCTCGGCTCCGGCCGGGGCGGATCCGGTGGCCCGGGGGTCGACCGTGACATCGGTCTCCACGTCGAGACCGGTGTCGATCTCGGCAGCGAAGTGCGTCGGGTCGGTCGGCAGACTCTGGGGCATGGGGCCTCTTTCGGGAGCGGGAGCAACGGGAGCATCGGGTGTCTCCGACGCACCGGGTGGAGTGCGGCGGACACAGCAGGGGCACCGGCGCCGGCGTCGGGCTCCAGTCTGCCGTATGGGTGGCACTCGCCAGGGGTCCCACGCACAACCGGACGGATCATGACCCGGAGGAATCGGAAACCGGCCAGAGAAGGATCCGGGGAGCCCCCGAAAGGGGCACGGAATTCGCAGAACCGTTCGCCGCGCGTTCGGAGCCCGTTCGACCGGCCCGGCGGAGCCGGTGCGGACCCCGGGCCGCTCCACCGTCGCTGCGGGCCGCCCCACCGTCGCCGCAGGCCGCCCCACCGCCGCCCCGGGCCGCTCCACTGCCGACGCAGGCCGCTCCACCGCCGCCCAGGGCCGCTCCACCGCCACCGCGGCCGCCGTTCTGCCTGCCGTTCCGGCCGCCGCTCGTCCCGCCCGCCGCCCGGGGCCCGCCGCCCTGTCGGCCGCCCCGGGCCCACGGGCGCGTTCTGGCCGGTCGCCCCGGTCGCCTACCATCACATACGACACGGTGCCCGGATCTGTGCCGGCACCGGCGCGCCGCCGCCCGCCCCGGTCGAACGCCGGTCCGGGCGAACCGGTGGCGCCGCCGACCTCCGGCACAGATCCGCGCACAGCACGACGGATCAGGAGACCCGCATGATCGGCCTCGTTCTGGCAGCCGGCGCCGGCCGCCGGCTGCGCCCGTACACCGACACCCTGCCCAAGGCGCTGGTGCCGGTCGACGGGGAGCGGACCGTCCTGGACCTCACGCTCGGCAACTTCGCCGAGGTCGGACTGCGCGAGGCCGCGATCGTCGTCGGCTACCGCAAGGAGGCGGTGTACGACCGCAAGGACGCCCTGGAGAACAAGTACGGCGTCAAGCTCCACCTGGTCGAGAACGACAAGGCCGAGGAGTGGAACAACGCCTACTCGCTGTGGTGCGCCCGCGAGCTGTTCGCCGAGGGCCTGCTGCTCGCCAACGGCGACACCGTCCACCCGGTCTCCGTCCAGCGGACCATGCTGGAGGGCAACCGGCGACTGACCGAGTCCGGCACCGCCCCCGGCATCCTGCTCGCCCTCGACACGGTGAAGAAGCTCGCCGACGAGGAGATGAAGGTGATCGTCGACCCGGCCACGGGCATGCGCCGCATCACCAAGCTGATGGAGCCGGCCGAGGCGACCGGCGAGTACATCGGCGTCACGGTGATCAACCCGTCCGCCGCCGCCGACCTGACCGACGCGCTGCGCGCCACCTACGAGCGCGACCCGCAGCTGTACTACGAGGACGGCTACCAGGAGATGGTGAACCGCGGCCTGCGGATCGACGTGCAGCCGATCGGCGAGGTCTCCTGGGTCGAGGTCGACAACCACGACGACCTGGCGAAGGCGCGGGAGATCGCGTGCCGGTACTGACCCGACTGGTTCCGTCGCCGCTGTTCGTCGAGATCCGCCCGGGCGCGCTGGACGCGCTCGGCGGCATCCTCGCGGACCAGCGGCTGTCGGCCTCGGGCCGGATCGCGGTCGCGATCAGCAACGGCTCCGGCTCGGCCATGCGCCGTCGCCTGGAGCCGGCCCTGCCCGGAGCCGACTGGTACAACGTGGACGACGGCAGCCTGGACAGCGCGGTGCGGCTGGCCGAGGCGATGCGCGGCGGGCACTACGACGCGATCGTGGGCCTCGGCGGCGGCAAGATCATCGACGCCGCCAAGTACGCCGCGGCCCGGGTCGGCCTGCCGTTGGTCGCGGTCGCCACCAACCTGGCCCACGACGGCATCTGCTCGCCGGTCTCCACCCTGGACAACGACGCCGGGCGCGGCTCCTACGGGGTGCCCAGCCCGATCGGCATCGTGGTCGACCTGGACGTGATCCGGCAGGCCCCGCCGCGCTTCGTGGCGGCAGGCGTGGGCGACGTCGTCTCCAACATCTCCGCGTGCGCGGACTGGGAGCTGTCGCACGCGGTGACCGGTGAACCGGTGGACGGACTGGCCGTGGCGATGGCCCGCTCGGCGGGCGAGAACCTGCTGCGGCACCCGGGCGGCACCCAGGACCAGGACCTCCTGACGGCGCTCGCCGAGGCCCTGGTACTGTCCGGCATCGCGATGAACATCGCGGGCAGCACCCGGCCCTCGTCGGGTGCCTGCCACGAGATCTCGCATGCCCTGGACGTGCTGTATCCCAAGCGGTCCGCCCAGCACGGCGAGCAGGTCGGCCTCGGCGCCGCCTTCGCCAGCTTCCTGCGGGGCGAGCGCGAGCTGACCGGTCTGATCGTGGAGCGCCTGGCGAGCCACGGACTGCCGGTGACCGCCGCTCAGATCGGCTTCACCGAGGCGGAGTTCACCGAAGCGGTGCACTACGCTCCGAACACCCGACCGGGGCGCTTCACCATCCTCGAACACCTCGACCTCTCCCCTTCCGCAATCAGGGACGCGTACGCCGACTATGTCCAAGCCGTCAACAGCTGACCCCTCCACCGCGGGAGCCCAACGGCCCCCGGTGGACCTGAGCCGCAGGCCCTCGATCGAGGAACTGCGCGCGGTGATCCACCCGGAGGGCATGCTCCAGCGCCGCAGCGCCGAGCACTGGGCCGGGCGCCTGTACATGCGGAAGATCTCGCTGCGGATCACCCGCGTGCTCTCCACCATGACGGCGATCACGCCCAACGGCCTGACGTACCTGATGATGTTCACCGGCATCCTGGCCGGTGCCGCGCTGGTCGTGCCGGGCATCGCGGGCGCCGTCCTGGGCGCCCTGCTGATCCAGGTCTACCTGCTGCTGGACTGCGTGGACGGCGAGGTGGCCCGCTGGCGCCGGCAGACCTCGCTCACCGGGGTCTACCTGGACCGGGTCGGCCACTACATGTCCGAGGCGGCCCTGCTGACCGGCCTCGGCCTGCGCGCCACCGACCTGCTGCACCGCGAGGGCGCCGGGTCGCACTGGGAGTGGGCCTTCCTCGGCACCCTGGCCGCGCTCGGCGCGATCCTGATCAAGTCCGAGACCGACCTGGTGGACGTGGCCCGGGCGCGCAGCGGCATGACGGCCGTCGAGGACAGCGCCTCGGTCCCGCGGTCGTCCTCCGTCGCCAGGGCCCGCCGGGCGGCCTCCTTCCTGAAGTTCCACCGCCTGGTCGGCGCGGTCGAGGCCTCGCTGTTCGTCCTGGCCGCCGGCGTCGCGGACGCCGTGCACGGCGGACTCCTCTTCACCCGGCTCGCGGTGGTCGTCCTGGCGGCGATCGCGATGCTCCAGACCGTGCTGCACCTGCTGAGCATCGTCCTCTCCAGCAGGCTGCGATGAACGGGACCACCGCGGAGAACTTCCGCCTCGGCGCCGTGATCATCACCATGGGCAACCGGCCGGCCGAGCTGAACGCCCTGATCGAGGCCGTCCGCGCCCAGGAGGGCCCGGCGGTCGAACTGGCCGTGGTCGGCCAGGGCGTGAAGCTGCCCCCGCTGCCGGAGGGCGTGCGCAGCGTCGAGCTGCCGGAGAACCTGGGCATCCCGGGCGGGCGCAACGTCGGCATCGAGCTGTTCGGCCGGGACGGGGCGGAGGTCGACGCGGTCCTCTTCCTGGACGACGACGGGAACCTGCCGCGCACCGACTCGGCCCGCCTGCTGCGCGAGGCCTTCACCGCCGACCCGGAGCTGGGCATCGTCGCCTTCCGGATCGCGGATCCGGACACCGGGGTCACCCAGCGCCGTCACGTCCCCCGGCTGCGCGCCAGCGACCCGCTGCGCTCGTCCCGGGTGACGACCTTCCTCGGCGGCGCGAGCGCGGTGCGCTGCAAGGTGTTCGAGCAGGCCGGGCAGCTGCCCGCCGAGTTCTTCTACGCCCACGAGGAGACCGACCTCGCGTGGCGCGCGCTGGACGCCGGCTGGGCCATCGACTACCGGGCGGACGTGGTGCTGCACCACCCCACGACCTCGCCGGCCCGCCACGCGACCTACTTCCACAACGTGGCCCGAAACCGGGTCTGGCTCGCGAGGCGGAACCTTCCGGCCCTGTTGGTGCCTCTCTATCCGGGAACCTGGTTCCTGCTGACCCTGGCCCGCCGCCCCTCCCCGGAGGCGCTGAAGGCCTGGTGGGGCGGGTTCCGGGCGGGCTGGCGCGAACCCTGCGGTCCGCGGCGGCCCATGCGGTGGCGTACCGTCTGGCGACTGACCAGGCTGGGCCGACCACCGATCATCTGATCGCATCCGATGGCACCCGCATCGAATGCCCGATCGCTGCGGCCGGTGCCCACACACCGGCCGGCTCCCCCGAGATCCCAGTGGATCCCCATCGGTGCACCGGCGGACCTCGCCGACCGGCCGCCCCGACCGATCCCGCGTGAAGGACGAATGTGTCGACAGTGAGTGAACCCGTCAGCCTCTCGGCCCCCAGAGGGGTGGACGCGGGCCTGACCCCCAAGCAGCTTGCGGACAAGTACGGTCTGGCGGTCAGCGGTGCCCGTCCCGGCCTGTTCGCCTACTCCAAGCAGCTCTGGGCCCGGCGCCACTTCATCTGGGCCTTCGCCACCGCCCGCCTGGTGGCCCAGTACACCAACGCCAAGCTCGGCCAGCTGTGGCAGGTGGTGACCCCGCTGCTCAACTGCGCGGTGTTCTACCTGGTCTTCGGCGTGATCCTGGCGAGCAAGCAGGGCTTCCCGGACAACACCTACATCGCCTGGCTCTGCATCGGCGTCTTCGTCTTCCAGTTCACCCAGAACGCGGTGCAGGCCGGCACCCGGGCGATCTCCGACAACCTCGGGCTGATCCGGGCGCTGCACTTCCCCCGGGCCAGCCTCCCGATCGCCTTCACCGTGATCCAGCTCCAGCAGCTGCTGATCTCCATGGTCGTCCTGGTCGTCACGGTGCTCGCCGCCGGCATCACCCCGGGCCGGACCTGGCTGCTGATCATCCCGGCGCTGCTCCTGCAGACGCTCTTCAACACCGGCATCTCGCTGGTGATGGCCCGGATCGGCTCCCGGACCAGCGACATCTCCCAGCTGATCCCGTTCGTGATGCGCGCCTGGATGTTCCTGTCCGGTGTGATGTTCAGCATCCAGGACAAGATCACCCACTGGCCGCACTACATCCAGACGCTGATGTCGCTCAACCCGGCGTCGATCTACATGGACCTGCTGCGGCACGCCTTCGCGCCGGTCATCTACAACCCGCACCAGCCGGTGCACCAGGCCCTCCCGCCGCACCAGTGGGCGTACGGCCTCGCCTGGGGCGTGGGCATGTTCGTCGTCGGATACGTCTTCTTCTGGAAGGCCGAGGAGGAGTACGGCCGTGGCTGACATCGACCTGAGCAAGAGCGACACCGTCCTGGACACGGACGTGGCCCGCGAGCCCACCGTCGTCGTCGACGACGTGCACATCGTCTACAAGGTGCACGGCGCCGGCTCCGGCAAGGGCAGCGCCACCTCGGCGCTGAGCCGCATCATCAGCCGCAAGCGCGCCGCCGGCGTGCGCGAGGTGCACGCGGTCAAGGGCGTCAGCTTCACCGCGTACAAGGGTGAGGCGATCGGCCTGATCGGCTCCAACGGCTCCGGCAAGTCGACCATGCTGGCCGCCATCGCGGGCCTGCTGCCGACCGAGAAGGGCGGCATCTACACCAACGGCCAGCCCTCGCTGCTGGGCGTCAACGCCGCGCTGATGAACGAGCTCACCGGTGAGCGCAACGTCATCCTCGGCTGCCTGGCGATGGGCATGACCCCGGCCCAGGTGAAGGCGCGCTACCAGGACATCGTCGACTTCTCCGGCATCAACGACAAGGGCGACTTCATCTCCCTGCCGATGCGCACCTACTCCTCCGGCATGGGCGCCCGACTGCGCTTCTCGATCGCGGCCGCGAAGACCCACGACGTGCTGCTGATCGACGAGGCCCTCGCCACCGGCGACCAGGCCTTCCAGCAGCGCAGCAAGCGCCGGATCGACGAGCTGCGCAAGTCCGCCGGTACGGTCTTCCTGGTCAGCCACGACAACAACTCGATCCGCGAGGTCTGCGAGCGGACCATATGGATCGAGGCCGGCGAGCTGGTCATGGACGGACCCACCGAGGAGGTCGTCAGCCGCTACGAGCGCGGCGACCGACCGTAGTCTCCGTCACACCCCAGGGGCCGGTTCCGGAACTTCCGGAGCCGGCCCTTCACCGTGCCCGCGGCCCGGTCCGTACGCCCCGCGGCCCCGGCCGGCCCGCCGCCGCGGGGGTGAGCGCGCGGTGCCCGGGGCGGGGCGCTCTTTTCCGCCGGGCCCCGGCGTGCCAGCCTGGTGGTCTCGGGGGCGGTGTGCCGTGCGTGGCCCCCGCGCTCGGACGCGTGTCCGAGTCGGGCCGGTCGTGCCACGCGGTGTAGAACGGGGGAGTGACAGCAGTGTCGGCTTCGGCCCAGCCCAGAGATACGCCGGTGAACGGTTCCGCAGGACAGACCCTGGACAAGGCGGGCGCGGAGAACTTCCCCGTCGCACCCTTCTTCCTGCCCGCGGCCTGGCGCGACGACCTGATGGCGGTGTACGGCTTCGCCCGCCTGGTCGACGACGCCGGTGACGGCGACCTGGCCGACCCGGCCGCCACCGCCCGCCTGCTCGGGGTCGAGCAGACGCCCCCCGCCACCCCTTCGGCCCAGCCCGGCCCGCCGACCCCGCAGGAGACCGCCTTCCGGCTCGCCCTGCTCGACGGACTGGAGCAGGACCTCGACCGGGTCTTCGAGACCGCGCTGCGCACCGCCCGCGGCCCCGGGGCCGGCGCCGACCGGCCCCGCCACCCGCTGCTGGACGCGCTCGTCCCGCTGGTCGACCGGCACGGCCTGACCCCCGAGCCGTTCCGCCGTCTGATCGAGGCCAACCGGGTGGACCAGACCACCGCCCGCTACGCCACCTTCGACGACCTGCTCGGCTACTGCACCCTCTCCGCCGACCCGGTCGGCCGCCTCGTGCTGGCCATCGCCGGCGTCTCCACCCCCGAGCGGATCGAGCTCTCGGACGCCGTGTGCAGCGGCCTCCAGGTGGTCGAGCACATCCAGGACGTGGCCGAGGACCTCGCCCACGGCCGGATCTACCTGCCCGCCGAGGACCTGGCCCGCTTCGGTGTCACCGAGGCGGACCTGGCCGCCCCCTCCGCCGACGGCGCGGTGCGCGAGCTGATCGCCTTCGAGGTCGAGCGGGCCCGCACCCTGCTCGACCGCGGCGCACCATTGGTAGGTACGGTTCGGGGGAGGCTTCGACTGCTCCTGGCGGGATTCACCGCAGGTGGCTACGCGGCCCTGGCGGCCGTCGAGGACGCCGGGTACGACGTGCTCGCCCAGCAGGCGAAGCCTGACAAGCGCCGCCTCGCAGCGAAGGCGGCGGCCATCTTCGCGAAGGGAAGGTGAACGCCCGAGTGGCGGTATCACCACTGGCGTCGGCCCAGGTCATGGCGGCGTACCGGTACTGCGAGGCAGTCACCGGACTGCAGGCGCGCAACTTCAGCTACGGCATCCGGTTGCTGCCCGAACCCAAGCGGCTGGCCATGTCGGCCCTGTACGCCCTGGCCCGCCGGGTGGACGACATCGGGGACGGCGACCTCCCGGACGACCGCAAGGCCGAGGCGCTGCTGCGCACCCGGGAACTGGTGGACGAGGTCCGCTCCGGGGTCGTCGCCGAGGACGACACCGACCCGATCAAGGTCGCCCTGGCCGACGCGGCCCGGCGCTTCCCGATCCCGCTCGGCGGCTTCGACGAGCTGATCGACGGCGTCGAGATGGACCTCAAGGGCGCCGAGTACCAGACCTACGAGGAGCTGAAGGTCTACTGCCGCTGCGTGGCGGGCGCGATCGGTCGGCTCTCGCTGGGCGTCTACGGCTGCGACGACCCGGAGCTCGGGGCGCGCTACGCGGACACCCTGGGCCTGGCGCTGCAGCTCACCAACATCCTGCGCGACCTGCGCGAGGACGCCCTGAACGGCCGCACCTACCTGCCCGCCGAGGACCTGGTCAGGTTCGGCTGCGAGCAGGGCTTCGCCCTGCCGGAGCCGCCGGTCGGCGCGGACTTCACCGGCCTGGTGGCCTTCGAGGCCGCCCGCGCCCAGGCGGCCTTCGAGGAGGGCCTGCGGCTGCTGCCGATGCTCGACCGCCGCAGCCGCGCCTGCACCGCCGCGATGGCCGGGATCTACCACCGGCTGCTCGGCCGGATCGCCACCGACCCGGAGTCGGTGCTGCGCGGCCGGGTCTCCCTGCCGGGCTGGGAGAAGGCGTACGTGGCGCTTTCCGGGCTCGCCGGGGGGCGTTCTTGATTCTCACACCAGTTCTGTCACGCTGTGTCAGCGTGGAATCACGTGCGGGTAGTTCCGTGCCGACCGGACGAGTACCGGCTTCAGCGACCGCCTGCGGGCGGTCCACCGACTGCGAGGGGGAGGGCCGATGACCGGGCGAGCCGATGCCGCGCGCCCGGCCGCCGTCGTGGTCGGCGGCGGTCTGGCCGGGATCACCACCGCACTGCGCCTCGCCGAGGCCGGCCACCGGGTCACCCTCGCCGAGGGGCGGCCGCGGCTCGGCGGCCTGGCCTTCTCCTTCCAGCGCGGTGAGCTGACCGTCGACAACGGCCAGCACGTCTACCTGCGCTGCTGCACCGCCTACCGCGGCCTGCTGGAGCGGCTCGGCGCCACCCGGCTGGTCCACCTCCAGGAGCGCCTCGACATCCCGGTGCTCTCCGTCACCGGGCCGCGGGCCGCCCCGGTGCGCACCCTCGGGCGGCTGCGCCGGGCCGGCCTGCCCGTCCCGCTGCACCTTGCCGCCAGCCTGGCCCGCTACCCGCACCTGTCCCCGGCCGACCGCGCCCGGGTGGTCCGCGGCGCGCTCGCCCTGCAGCGGCTGGACCTCGCCGACCCGGCGCTGGACGCGATCTCCTTCGGCGAGTGGCTGCGCCGCAACGGGCAGAACGCCGCCACCCAGGCCGCCCTGTGGGACCTGGTCGGCGTCGCCACCCTGAACGGCCGGGCCGACCAGGTGTCGATGGCGCTCGCCGGGATGGTGTTCAAGACCGGTCTGCTCTCCGACCCGGGCGCCTCGGACATCGGCGTCTCCGCCGTCCCGCTCGGCACGATCCACCACGACCGGGCGCTCGCCGAGCTGGAGCGGGCCGGCGTCCGGGTGCTGCTGCGGTCCCGGGTGGCCGAACTGAAGCCGGCCGCGCCGCAGCACGACGTCCGGCTGGAGAGCGGGGAACTGCTCACCGCCGACACCGTCGTGCTGGCCGGCGCCCAGGACAGCACGGCCGCGCTGCTGCCGCCGAACGCGATCCCCGGGCAGGACCGGCTGGCCGGCTTCGGCACCGCGCCGATCCTCAACGTGCACGTGATCTACGACCGCAAGGTGCTGCGCCGGCCGTTCTTCGCCGCGCTCGGCTCCCCGGTCCAGTGGGTCTTCGACCGCACGGCGCACTCCGGCCTGGCCGCCGCCCCGCTGGGCCGGGCCCACCCGGGTGCCCAGTACCTGGCGCTGTCGCAGTCCGCCGCGCAGGACGAGATCGACCTCCCGGTCGCCGAGCTGCGCCGCCGCTACCTGCCGGAGCTGGGCCGGCTGCTGCCGGCCGCGGCCCAGGCGGAGGTGCTGGACTTCTTCGTCACCCGGGAGCGCACCGCCACCTTCGACCCGGCCCCGGGCAACGGGGCGCTGCGCCCGTCGGCCCGTACCGACGTCGCCGGCCTGCTGCTGGCCGGCTCGTGGACGGCCACCGGCTGGCCCGCGACCATGGAAGGGGCCGTGCGCAGCGGCCACGCCGCGGCGGACGCCGCGCTCGCCGCGGCCGGCACCCGGGTGCCGGTGGACCGCGGCGACGGGAGGTGGCCCAGGTGACGGCGGGCCCCGCCGCCGGAGAGCCCGCCAGAGCCGACGGGCGTACCGTCGAGCGCATCGGCGCAACCACCGGCAGCGGCCCGTCCGGCCGCACCGGCACCACCGACACCGGCACCACTGACATCGGCACCACCGACACCGGCACCATCGGCACCGGCACTCGATTCGACACCTGCCGCACTGCCGGCACCCGGCCGCCCCGTGCGGTCCGGCACCACGAGGGAGAGGGAACGCACGTGGAGTCACGCACCGGCTTCGCCGTCGGAGGCACGGCGCACGCCGAACCGGTCTCGGTGCCGGAGCTGCTCGCCCGCAGCCGTACGCTCTGCACCCCGCCGCTACGGGCCGCCGTCGCCCGTTTGGCCGCACCCATGGACACCGTCGCCGCCTACCACTTCGGCTGGATCGACCGGGACGGCACGCCGGTGACGGGGGACGGCGGCAAGGCCGTGCGCCCGGCGCTGGCGCTGCTGTCCGCCCGGGCCACCGGCGCGGCGGCCGAGGTGGGGGTGCCCGGCGGGGTCGCGGTTGAACTGGTGCACAACTTCTCCCTCCTCCATGATGATCTGATGGACGGTGACGAGACCCGACGGCACCGGGCCACCGCCTGGACGGTCTTCGGACCGGCCCAGGCGATCCTGGTCGGCGACGCCCTGGCGACGCTCGGCACCGAGGTGCTGCTCGACGCCGCGGTGACCGGCGGCGCCAGCGCCACCGACGCCGCGCGTGCCGTCCGACTGCTCACCACGGCGACCCGCCGGCTGATCGACGGCCAGGCCATGGACGTCGCCTTCGAACAGCGCGACAGCGTCACCGTCGCGGAGTGCCTGGAGATGGAGGGCGGCAAGACGGCGGCCCTGCTGGCCGCCGCCTCGGCGATCGGCGCCGTCCTGGCCGGCGCCGACGACAAGGTCTCCGGCGCGCTCCAGCGCTACGGCCACCACCTCGGCCTGGCCTTCCAGGCGGTCGACGACCTGCTCGGCATCTGGGGGGCCACCGAGGTCACCGGAAAGCCGCACTGGGGAGACCTGCGCCAGCGCAAGAAGTCCCTGCCGGTGGCCGCCGCACTGGCCGAGGGCGGAGCGGCCTCGCGCCGGCTCGCCGAGCAACTGGCCGACCCGAAGGGACGCGGGGAGGAGAGCGAGCCCGAGCTCGCCGACCGGGCCGCGCTGATCGAGGAGGCCGGCGGCCGCGCCTGGACCCAGGAGGAGGCCCGCCGCCAGCACACGACTGCCCTCGCCGCCCTGGACGAGGTGCCCATGACCGACGAGGTGCGCGAGCACTTCGTCGCACTCGCCGAATTCGTGGTGGTACGAGAGAGGTGACGTTACGTTGACAGCAACCGCGGACGGCCGGCTCGACCCTGAGTACGATCCCGAGCCGGTCGCGGTGGGCGACCGCCCCCCGGCCCTGCTGGGCACGGGGCGGTGGCAGCCCGAGGACACCGACCAGCTCCGGCCGGCCGGTGGGGCGGACCTGCGGCCGGCCGACGCGCGGGAGGCCCTGGCCCGCGCCACCACCCACCTGCTCTCCCTGCAGTCGTCCGAGGGCTGGTGGAAGGGCGACCTGGAGACCAACGTCACCATGGATGCCGAGGACTTACTGCTCCGCCAGTTCCTCGGAATCCGCACCGAGGAGCTGACCCACGCCACCGCCGAGTGGATCCGCTCCCAGCAGCGCGAGGACGGCACCTGGTCCACCTTCCACGGCGGGCCGCCCGAGCTGTCCACCACCGTCGAGGCGTACGTCGCGCTCAAGCTGGCCGGCGACGACCCGGACGCCCCGCACATGCTGGCCGCCGCGCGCTACGTCCGCTCCGCCGGGGGCATCGCGGCCGCCCGGGTGTTCACCCGGATCTGGCTCGCCCTGTTCGGCTGGTGGCCCTGGGACCGGCTGCCCGAGATGCCGCCCGAGATCATCTTCCTGCCCAAGTGGCTGCCGCTGAACATCTACGCCTTCGGTTGCTGGGCCCGCCAGACCATCGTCCCGCTGACCGTCGTCTCGTCCCACCGCCCGGTCCGTCCGGCCCCCTTCGCGCTCACCGAGCTGCACACCGACCCGAACGACCCGTACCCCCACCGGCCGCTCGCCCCCGCCACCACCTGGGACGGCCTCTTCGAACGCCTCGACAAGGCGCTGCACGCCTACCACCGCCGGGCCTTCCGCCCGCTGCGCCGACTGGCCGTCTCGCAGGCCTGCCGCTGGATCGTCGAACGGCAGGAGGCCGACGGCTGCTGGGGCGGCATCCAGCCCCCCGCCGTCTACTCGCTGATCGCCCTGCACCTGGAGGGCTACGAGCTGGAGCACCCGGTGGTGAAGGCCGGGCTCTCCTCCTTCGACCGCTTCACCGTGCACACCGAGGACGGCAAGCGCTGGCTGGAGGCCTGCCAGTCCCCGGTCTGGGACACCTGCCTGGCCACCATCGCCCTGGTCGACGCCGGAGTGCCGGCCGACCACCCGGCGCTGGTCTCCGCCGTCGACTGGATGCTCGGCGAGGAGATCCGCAAGCCCGGCGACTGGGCCGTGAAGCGGCCCGGGCTCGCCCCCGGCGGCTGGGCCTTCGAGTTCGAGAACGACACCTACCCCGACATCGACGACACCGCCGAGGTGGTGCTCGCGCTGCGCCGGGTCGCCCACCCCGATCCGGGCAAGGTCGACGCGGCGGTGGACCGGGGCGTGCTGTGGAACCTCGGCATGCAGTCCAAGAACGGCGCCTGGGGCGCCTTCGACGTGGACAACACCGGCACGCTGCCCAACAAGCTGCCGTTCTGCGACTTCGGCGAGGTGGTCGACCCGCCGTCCGCCGACGTCACCGCGCACGTGGTGGAGATGCTCGCCGAGACCGGCCGCTCCCGCGACCCCCGGACCAGGCGCGGCGTCGAATGGCTGCTGCGCAACCAGGAGGCGGACGGCTCCTGGTTCGGCCGCTGGGGCACCAACTACATCTACGGCACGGGCTCGGTGCTGCCCGCCCTGGTGGCGGCCGGCGTCCCGGACGAGCACCCGGCGATCCGCCGGGCGGTGCGGTGGCTGGAGGACCGGCAGAACGCCGACGGCGGCTGGGGCGAGGACATGCGCTCCTACGACGACCCGGCGCGCTGGGCCGGGCGCGGCGACTCCACCGCCTCGCAGACCGCGTGGGCGCTGATGGCGCTGCTCTCGGCCGGCGAGGGGCCGCAGGGCCGGGCCAACCCGGCGGTGGAGCGCGGCGTGGACTGGCTGGTGCGCACCCAGCTGCCCGAGGGCACCTGGGACGAGCCGCAGTTCACCGGCACCGGCTTCCCGTGGGACTTCTCCATCAACTACCACCTGTACCGGCTGGTCTTCCCGGTCACCGCGCTCGGCCGCTACCTCAACGGCGCCCCGGGCACGGGCCGGCCCGACGGCGCCCCGGCGATCGGGGCGGCCCGGTGACCACCGCGCCCCTGCTGGTGCTCTGCGCCCTGGGCCCCGAGGTCTGGGCCCTGCGCGGCGGTGACTGGCGCGGCGCGGTCGGCGGCTCCCCGGTACTGCTGCGTACCGGGGTCGGCCGGCGGCGCGCCGGGACGGCCGTCCGACGGCTGCTCGGCTCCGCCCCCACCGGCTACGGCGCCGTGGTGGTGGCCGGCTTCGGGGCCGCGGTCGGCCCCGGCGTCCTGCCCGGCGACGTGGTGGCCGCCGACGGCGTGCGCGACGCCGAGGGCCACCTGTACCCGGTCGACTCCGGCCCGGGGCTCACCCGGGCGCTGAAGGAGCGCGGCCTGACCGTGCACACCGGCGTCCACCACACCGCCGACCACGTGGTGCGCGGCATCGAACGGCGCGCCCTGCACCTCCAGGGCGCGCTCGCCGTCGACATGGAGGCCGCCGCCGTCCTGGCCGCGCTGTGCGAGGTGCGGCCCGCGCTGCCGGCGGCCGTCCTGCGGGTGGTGGTGGACACGCCCGAGCACGAGCTGCTGCGGTTCGGCACCCTCCCGGCCGGGGTGCGTGCCTGGCGGACCCTGCGGGCGACGGTCCCCGCCCTGGTCGACTGGTACCGGCAGGAGCGCGCGCCCGGCTCCGCAGACCTGAACCACCCCACATCCTCGACGCTCCCCCAGGAGGCGAGCTAGCCATGGCCATGCCGTTGCGCCAGACCGTGCGGGTCGGCACCTACCTCATGCAGCAGAAGCTGTTCAAGCGCCGGGACAAGTTCCCGCTGATCGTGGAGCTGGAGCCGCTCTTCGCCTGCAACCTCGCCTGCGAGGGCTGCGGCAAGATCCAGCACCCGGCGGGCGTGCTGAAGCAGCGGATGCCCGTGGCCCAGGCGGTCGGCGCGGTCCTGGAGTCGGGTGCCCCGATGGTCTCGATCGCCGGCGGCGAGCCGCTGATGCACCCGCAGATCGACGAGATCGTCCGGCAGCTGGTCGAGCGCCGCAAGTACGTCTTCCTCTGCACCAACGCGCTGCTGATGCGCAAGAAGATGGACAAGTTCACGCCCTCGCCGTACTTCACCTTCGCGGTGCACATCGACGGCATGCGCGAGCGGCACGACGAGTCGGTGGCCAAGGAGGGCACCTTCGACGAGGCGGTGGCCGCGATCAAGGAGGCCAAGCGCCGCGGCTTCCGGGTCACCACCAACAGCACCTTCTTCAACACCGACACCCCGCAGACCGTCATCGAGGTGCTGGACTACCTCAACGACGAGCTCAAGGTGGACGAGATGATGATCTCGCCCGCCTACGCCTACGAGAAGGCCCCCGACCAGGAGCACTTCCTCGGCGTCGAGCAGACCAGGGAGCTCTTCCGCACGGCCTTCGCCGACGGCAACCGCAAGCGCTGGCGCCTCAACCACAGCCCGCTCTTCCTCGACTTCCTGGAGGGCAAGGCCGACTTCGAGTGCACCCCCTGGGGCATCCCCAACTACTCGCTGTTCGGCTGGCAGCGGCCCTGCTACCTGATGGCCGACGGCTACGTGCCGACCTACCGCGAACTGGTCGAGAAGACCGACTGGAGCAAGTACGGCCGCGGCAAGGACCCTCGCTGCGAGAACTGCATGGCCCACTGCGGCTACGAGCCGACCGCCGTCCTCGCGACGATGGGCTCGCTCCAGCAGTCGCTGCGCGCCATCACCGAGACCGTCAGCGGCAACAAGGGCCGCTGAGACGGGAGCCGGCCCCCGGGTCGGCACCCCGGCCCGGGCCCCGCGCCCGGGCCGGCTCCGCCCAACCGGGCCGGGCCCGTTCCCGAACCGGGCCTGATCCCGAACCGGGTCCGTTCCCGAACCGGGCCGGGCCACGCGCCGCCCGGGCCGGCCGGAGGCGCCACCGCACCGCTCCGAGTCGTGAGGTGTACCCATGTCACTGCTCTCCCGCGTCACGTCGCCGGCCGAGCTGCGCAAGCTCCCGGCGGCCGAACTCCCGCTGCTCGCCGACGAGATCCGCGACTTCCTGATCGACGCCGTCACCCGCACCGGCGGCCACCTGGGGCCCAACCTCGGCGTGGTGGAGCTGACCATCGCGCTGCACCGGGTCTTCGACTCGCCGTACGACCGGATCGTCTTCGACACCGGCCACCAGAGCTACGTCCACAAACTGCTCACCGGCCGCCAGGACTTCAGCCGGCTGCGGATGCGCGGCGGGCTTTCCGGATACCCCTCGCGCGGCGAGTCCGAGCACGACCTGGTCGAGAACTCGCACGCCTCCACCGCGCTCTCCTACGCCGACGGCCTGGCCAAGGCCGCCCGACTGCTCGGCCAGCACGACCGGCACACCGTCGCGGTGATCGGCGACGGCGCGCTCACCGGCGGGCTCGCCTGGGAGGCGCTCAACAACATCGCCGAGGCGCGCGACCGGCCGCTGGTCATCGTCGTCAACGACAACGAGCGCTCCTACGCCAGGACCATCGGCGGCCTCGCCAACCACCTGGCCACCCTGCGCACCACCCAGGGCTACGAGCGCTTCCTCGCCCTCGGCAAGGAGGCCCTGCAGCGCACCCCGCTGGTCGGCCAGCCGATCTTCGACGCGCTGCACGGCGCCAAGAAGGGGTTCAAGGACGCCTTCGCCCCGCAGGGCATGTTCGAGGACCTCGGCCTCAAGTACCTCGGACCGATCGACGGCCACGACCTGGGCGCGGTCGAACAGGCGCTGCGCCAGGCCCGCAACTTCGGCGGGCCGGTCATCGTGCACTGCCTGACCGTCAAGGGGCGCGGCTACCGGCCGGCCGAGCAGGACGAGGCCGACCGCTTCCACGCCGTCAACCCGATCGACCCCTACACCTGCCTGCCGATCTCGCCCAGCGGTGGTGTCTCCTGGACCTCGGTGTTCGGGGACGAGCTGGTCACCCTCGGCGCCGAGCGGCCGGACCTGGTGGCGATCACCGCGGCCATGCTCCAGCCGGTGGGCCTGGCCCCGTTCGCCAAGGCCTACCCGGAGCGGACCTTCGACGTCGGGATCGCCGAGCAGCACGCCGTCACCAGTGCGGCGGGGCTGGCCACCGGCGGGCTGCACCCGGTGGTCGCGGTCTACGCGACCTTCCTCAACCGGGCCTTCGACCAGGTCCTGATGGACGTCGCCCTGCACCGGCTGGGCGTCACCTTCGTGCTCGACCGCTCCGGGGTGACCGGGCCGGACGGCGCCTCGCACAACGGCATGTGGGACATGTCGATCCTCCAGGTGGTCCCCGGCCTGCGGCTCGCCGCACCCCGCGACGCCGAACAGCTGCGCGCCCAGCTGCGCGAGGCCGTCGAGGTCCGGGACGCCCCGACCGTCGTGCGCTTCCCGAAGGGGAACGTCGGGCCCGCGGTGCCGGCCGTGGAGCGGATCGGCGGGGTGGACGTGCTGCTGCGCACCGGGCGGGTGCCGGAGATCCTGCTGGTCGCGGTCGGCACCACTGCCTCCGCCTGCCTGGACGCGGCCCGGCTGCTGCTCGCCGAGGGCTTCACCGCGACCGTGGTCGACCCGCGCTGGGTCAAGCCCGTCGACCCGGCGCTGCCCGAACTGGCCTCCGCCCACCGGCTGGTGGTCACCGTCGAGGACAACGGCCGTACCGGCGGCGTCGGTTCGGTCCTCGCCCAGGCGCTGCGCGACGCCGACGTGGACGTGCCGGTGCGGGTGCTCGGCCTGCCCCAGGAGTTCCTCGGCCACGCCTCGCGCGGGGAGATCCTGGAGGAGGCCGGACTGACCGGCACCGGGGTCGCCGCCCAGACCGCCGTCTTCGCCAAGAACCTGCTACCGACCCGAGGAGCGAACCCGCGCCATGCCGGCTGACCCAGACCGCCCCTTCGACCTCGCCGCCCTGATCGCCGAACGCGGCCGCGAGCGCTACGAGTTGCAGAGCCGCTACCTCAATCCGCAGCTGCCGCGCATGCTGCACACCATCGGCTTCGACAAGTACTACGAGCGCGCCGAGGGCCAGTACTTCTACGACGCCGAGGGCAACGAGTACCTCGACATGCTGGCCGGCTTCGGCATCTTCGCGCTCGGCCGCCACCACCCGGTGGTGCGCTCGGCGGTCCAGCAGGTGATGGACCTCGACCTGCCGGACCTGGTCCGCTTCGACTGCCCGCCGCTGCCCGGACTGCTGGCCGAGCGGTTGCTGTCGTACGCGCCCGGACTGGACCGGGTGTTCTTCGGCAACAGCGGCACCGAGGCGGTGGAGACCGCCCTCAAGTTCGCCCGGTACGCCACCGGACGCCGGCGGATCCTCTACGCCGACCACGCCTTCCACGGACTGACCACCGGCTCGCTCTCGGTCAACGGGGAGAACGGATTCCGCAAGGGCTTCGACCCGCTGCTGCCGGACACCGCCATCCCGCTCGGCGATCTCGGCGCGCTGGCCAAGGAGTTGAAGCGCGGCGACGTCGCGGGGCTGATCGTCGAGCCGATCCAGGGCAAGGGTGTCCAGGCTCCGCCGCCCGGCTGGCTGCGCGCCGCCCAGGCCCTGCTGCACGAGCACAAGGCGCTGCTGATCTGCGACGAGGTACAGACCGGCATCGGCCGCACCGGCGAGTTCTTCGCCTACCAGCACGAGGACGGGGTGCTGCCCGACCTCGTCTGCGCGGCCAAGGCGCTGTCCGGCGGGTACGTGCCCATCGGGGCGACGCTCGGCAAGAGCTGGATCTTCGAGAAGGTGTACTCCTCGATGGACCGGGTGCTGGTGCACTCGGCCAGCTTCGGGTCCAACGCCCAGGCCATGGCGGCCGGGCTGGCGACCCTGGAGGTGATGCGCGACGAGCAGGTGGTGGAGAACGCCCGCAAGGTGGGCGACCACTTCCGCGAACGGCTGGCCGCACTGGTCGACACCTACGAGCTGCTCGCCGAGGTGCGCGGGCGCGGGCTGATGATCGGGATCGAGTTCGGCCGGCCCAAGTCGCTCAAGCTGCGCACCGGTTGGACCGCGCTCCAGGCGGCGCGCAAGGGGCTGTTCGCGCAGATGGTGGTGGTGCCGCTGCTGCAGCGGCACCGCATCCTGACCCAGGTGTCCGGCGACCACCTGGAAGTGATCAAGCTGATCCCGCCGCTGATCATCACCGAGCGCGATGTGGACCGATTCGTGGAAGCCTTCACCGACATCATGGACGAGGCCCACCGGGGGAGCGGACTGATGTGGGACTTCGGGCGGACGCTGGTCAAGCAGGCGGTCGGCGGCCGCTGAGCCCGGGGCCGTGGGTGGCGCGGCGTGGGAAGCCGGGGGCGTGGAGTGGGAGCCGGGGGCGTGGGAAGTCGGTGGCGCGGAGTGGGGGGGTGGGCGGGGGCCCAGCACACCCCACACTGGAGACACCCCCCCCAGCAGCGGGGCGGCGCCGGGGGGGTGGGATGTCGGTGGCGCGGTGTGGGAAGTCGGCCGGGCCGACTTCCCACTCCATGGGAGACACCACGTCAGAGCTCGGTCCGGCGACGCCGGATCACCACCACGAGATCGACGGCGGCGAACAGGGTGAGCAGGCCGCAGGCCACGGCGAAGCCGGTGAGGGTGCCCCGGCTGGGTGCGCCGTCGGCGGGGGAGGCGGCCGCCCAGAGCGCGAAACCCACCGTCGCCAGTGCGAACAGCGGCGTGAAGGTGAGCGAGAGCAGGTAGCGGAGCTTGAGATCGCTGCGGGCGGTGGCCGGCTCGGTGCCGCTGCGCCACCGTCGCGGGGTGGTGGTGCGCATGCCGTTCACCTCCTGACCACGCCGGTCGGGCTACGATTCCAGCGTACGTCCGAGGAGGCGAGCCGGGGAGGCGCGATGTCGGGTTCGGGCGCGGTGGGGGCGGGGTCCGGCGCGGCGGGTTCGGGCGCCGGTTCGGGTGCGGGGGGCCAGGACGGCGAGGGATACGCGGGGCTGCGGATCGAGCGGGCCCGGGAGCTGGCCCGAAGGCACGGCTGGGCGTCGGTCCGGGTGCTGGAGCCGGGGGACCTGATGACCATGGAGTACCGCCAGGGGCGGCTCAACCTCGCGGTGCGCAACGGTGTGGTCGAGCGCAGCTGGGAGGGGTAGGTCCGGCCCGTTCCGTCGGCTCGGGGGCCGGGTTCGGCTTCGGCATTCGGGCTTCGGCTTCGGTGCGGACCTGGTGCGGGTCCGGTGCGGTCGGGTTCGCCGTGGCTCGGGTCGGGCGTGGCTAGGGTCGGGTGCGGTTCGGGTTCAGCAGGGCAGGTGCCGGCGGGCGAAGCGCCGGTGGAGCCGCTGTTCGGCGGCGGCGACCAGGGGCTCCAGCAGTGGCAGCGAGAGCAGGACGAGCAGTCCGGCGGCCCAGCCGGCCAGGACGTCGGTGACCCAGTGGGTGCCCAGGTAGACCGTGGTCAGGCCGATCGAGCAGGCGGTGGCGGCGGCGATCAGCGCGCCGGTGCGCCGCCAGCGGACGGCGAGGTAGGCGAGCACCCCCCAGGTGACCACCGCGTTGGCGGTGTGGCCGGAGGGGAAGATGGTGCCGCCGGAGAAGAGCTCGGGCGAGCCGACGTACTGGGCGTAGTGCGGGCCGAGTCGGCCGGTGACGATCTTGACCGCGCCGACGGTGACGTTGAGCAACAGCAGCGCGATGCCCATGACCAGCAGCGGGCGCAGCCGGCCGAGGCGGTGGGCCCGCCAGCCGAGCCAGCAGAAGGCGGCGATCGCCGAGGGCCCGCGTTGCCCGGCGACCACCCAGGTGTCGAGCAGCGGCTCCAGCCGGGGCCACCGCTCGTAGGGACGCAGCAGTCGGACCGACCAGTCGAGGTCGACCAGCTCGGTGTTGAGCAGGACCCCGGCCAGGACCAGCAGGTAGCCGGCGAGGGTGACGGCGAGCAGGGCGGCCTGCCGTCGGCTCATCGGGGGCCAGCCGGGTTCACCGGGGCCGGGGCCGGCCGGGGGGAGGGGGTGGCCCGGGGTGGTGGGGCGTTCCCGGCGGTGGGGTTCGGCGGTGCGGCGCTCCGGCCTCTGGCGCGGAATGGGAGCGGGGGTACTTCTGGATTGCACGGGGTGACCTTACCCAGCCGGACAGGGCTATTCCGGTGGTAATTGTCATTTTCCCGGGAAATCGACAATTGGGTCGATCGGGGCTGGCTCGGGGGGTGATTTCCACTATTCCAGGATCGAAAGTCAGTGTGGTCGTCGAATGATTCTGCAAAAGCCCCGGTAAAGCAGGAGGAGTGGGAGGCCGGTGCGGCCGGCTTCCCACTCCGTGGTAACCCTGTGTAGGTTCCGTGCTCAGTCGAGGGGGCCGCCCGCGACGTAGATCACCTGGCCGGAGACGAAGCCGGCGCCCTCGCTCGCGAGGAAGGAGATGGTGTGGGCGACGTCCTCAGGCTCACCGACCCGCTGGACCGGGATCTGCGAGGCCGCGGCCCGCTTGAAGTCTTCGAAGTCCATGCCGACCCGGGCGGCGGTGGCTGCTGTCATGTCCGTGGCGATAAAGCCGGGGGCGACCGCGTTGGCCGTGATGCCGAACTTGCCCAGCTCAATGGCCAAAGTCTTGGTGAAGCCCTGGAGTCCCGCCTTGGCGGCCGAGTAGTTGGCCTGGCCGCGGTTGCCCTGGGCCGAGGAGGAGGACAGGTTGACGATGCGGCCGAAACCGGCGTCGACCATGTGCTTCTGCACGGCGCGGGTCATCAGGAAGGCGCCGCGGAGGTGAACGTTGATGACCGTGTCCCAGTCGGACTCGGACATCTTGAAGAGCAGGTTGTCGCGGAGTACGCCCGCGTTGTTCACCAGGACGACCGGGGTGCCGAGCTCGGCGGCCACCCGGTCGACGGCGGCCTGGACCTGCTCGGCGTCCGAGACGTCGGCGCCGACGGCCAGCGCCCTGCCGCCGGCGGCGGTGATCCGGTCGACGGTCTCCTTGCCGGCCGCCTCGTCGAGGTCCAGGACGGCGACCGCGTAGCCGTCGGCGGCCAGCCGGACGGCGGTGGCGGCGCCCAGGCCGCGGGCGGCGCCGGTGACGACGGCGACCCGGGGGGCGGTGCTCTGCTCGGTCATGCTCGGTCTCGTCTCTCTCGGGGTTGCCTCCCGGGGAGAGCCCCCGGAGAGGGTGGCCACACCCTACCGGCGGGTAGGGAGGGCGGCCAGGGTGGAGAGACGCAGGTGACGGTGGGTAAGGACCGACCGGTCGGCTTTCTGCTGAGAACGAGTTACTGCAAGCCGTTCGCAGTCCGTAAATATGCCAATGTTGCCGAACCTGCGTCTACTATCCGCCCCTGCCTGCCAGCAAGGGCCCGCCGTTTGTATAGTGTCCGCCAGCAGCCACCGGCTGCACGGCTGGAGCGCCCTCCCTCATAGCTGGACGCCCACTCGCCGTTACTGCCCCACCCGGGTGTCCCACACACACCGGGTGTGACATCGGGACGGATACATGGTGCTGGGGGAGATCCCGACAACCCGCGTGTCTGCGCGACTGCAGCAGTCGCCCGGACACCTCATTCGCGTTGCACAGCAGGTCCACACCCGTTTGTGGTCCGAACACGTCGGAGCCGATCTCACGGCTCCGCAGTTCGCCGTGCTGCTGGTCCTGGCCCTGGAACCGGGTGCGGACCAGCGGACGGTCGGCGAGCGGGCCTCGCTCGACAAGGCCACGATGGCGGAGATGGTCGCGCGGCTGGTCCGCCGCGGCCTGGTGCTGCGCAGGCGCGACCCGGCCGACGGCCGGCGCAAACTGTTGGCGCTCTCGCAGAGCGGTGCCCAGGCGGTGCGCGAGGCCACCGGTGGTGTGGTCCGCGTTCAGCGCGTCCTGTTCGAGCCGCTCACGGCGGAGGAACAGGTCGAGATCGTCCGGGTGATGGCCAAGATAGCCAGGCTGGAGCCCGCGGCGGTCGCCGTCATCACCGACGCGCGGCCGATACTGGACGCCCAGCGGGCGATCGGCTACCTGATCAGGGTGAGCCAGCAGGTGCACACCAAGCTCTGGTCGGAGCACGTGGGCGCCGAGCTGACGGCTCCGCAGTACGCGGTGCTGGACGCGCTGGAACTGGAACCGGGCGCCGACCAGCGCACGGTCGGCGAGCTGGCCTCGCTGGACAAGGCCACGATGGCCGAGATGGTCAGCCGGCTGGTGCGCCGCGGTCTGGTGCAGCGCCGGCGCGACCCCTCGGACGGGCGGCGCAACCTGCTCTCGCTCTCACCGGCGGGACAGGACCTGCTGCACCGCTCGGCCGCCGGGGTGGCCGAGGTCCAGCGGCTGCTGCTGGCCCCGCTGGATGAGAGCGAGCACGAGGCCGCGCTCGCGCTCATCGCGAAGGCGGGCAGGCTCTAGGTCAAGACTTCGCCGCAGTAGCCAAAACGATTCGCCAAAACGCTGAGGGTCCATGGCCATGGACTTTGGCGGATCGGGGTACGCCTGAGGCCGCCCGCTCCCCCCACGGGAGCGGGCGGTCTTCGGCATGACGGCCGTCAGGCGATCCGGGGGTCCGGGGCCGGACCCCCGGGCCGGGCGTCAGTTCCAGTCGAACTCCTGCGGGTCCGGGCCGATCCGCTTGCCGGTGGCCACGGCGGCGATCGCCGCGAGGTCCTCGGCGTCCAGCTCGAAGCCGGCGACGTCCAGGTTCTCGCGGATCCGGGACGGGGTGACCGACTTCGGGATGGCGATCACGCCGCTCTGGAGGTGCCAGCGCAGCACCACCTGGGCGACCGTGCGGCCGTGCTTCTCGGCGGTCTTCACCAGGGCGGGCTCGGCGAGCAGGTCCTTGCCCTGGCCCAGCGGGCTCCAGGCCTCGGTGGCGATGCCGTGCTCGGCGTGGAACGCGCGCAGCTCCGCCTGGGGGAAGTACGGGTGCAGCTCGACCTGGTTCAGGGCCGGGGCGACGGAGGCCTCGTCCAGCAGGCGGCTCAGCTGCTCGGTGCCGAAGTTGGAGACGCCGATCGACCTGACCCGGCCGCCCGCCTTCAGCTGCTCGAAGGCCTTCCAGATGTTCAGGTAGCTGTCGCCGTGCATCGGGCGCGGCCAGTGGATCAGGTAGAGGTCGAGGTATTCGAGGCCGAGCTTGGCCAGCGAGGCGTCGAACTCGCGCAGCACCGCGTCGCGGCCCTGCTCGCCGGACCAGTCGCGGGTGCCCGAGTTCCACAGCTTGGTGGTGACGTAGAGGTCCTCGCGGGCGACGCCGCCCGCCAGGGCGTCGGCGATCGCCGCGCCGGTGCCGGCCTCGTTCTCGTAGATGGCCGCGGTGTCGATGGAGCGGTAGCCCGCCTCGATCGCGGTGCGGACGGCCGGGGTGGCCTCGGCGTCCGGGACCTGCCACACGCCGAAGCCGAGCTGCGGGATCTGCGCGCCGTCGTTGAGGGTGACGGTGGGGATGGTGCTCACGGGAAGGGGTGCCCTCCTGATTGTCCTGTGGTTCCAGTGGGGGCAACTGGCGTCCCGGTGTGATTGTTCCCGCCGAACGGGCGAATCTTGGGTGAAGCTTTGCGGGGGTTTGGCCGAGGGCCCGGCCGACCCGGGGCGGGGTGGGGACCGCCCCGGCCGGGCGTGCGGGGGGCGTGCGGGTCCGGCTCGCGGTGGCCGGGGTGCGGAGCGCGCGGGCCGGGGCGAAATGCCGTGGTGAAAAACACGTTGCGCAGATCGCGCGGAGGTTGGCAGGCTCCCGATCATGACGTCCTGACTCTCGGGCCCTTCGTGCCCATCCCACCCCGTCCGGCTCCGCTCCGGGCGCATCGTCGACGTCGCGCCGCAGCCGTGCTGCCGTGCCGCGCGTCATCCGCCTGTCGGCTCGGGCCGCTCCTCGTCGGGCCGCCCGCCGTAGGGCTGCCGTCCGCACTGCGCGCACGTCACCCAGGTGCTCCGTGTGCGCCGTTCCTCGAACTCCTGTAGCTCTCCCGAACCCCTGTGCGCTCGTGGCCGCGCACCGCTCGTATCGGAGTGTCATGCTGCTCACCCCCCTGCCGCTGGCCGATCCCGGCAGTCCCGACCTCTCCTCACCCCCGGCCTTCCTGCGCTGGCTGCAGCGCCGCCAGCGGCGCGGGCAGGTGCTCGCCACCCTCTGGTCGCTGATCGAGCTGGGGTGCCGGGCCGCCCTGCCGATACCGCTCGGGTTCGGCGTGCAGGCCGCCGTGGACGGTGACGCCGGCGGGATCTGGCGGGCCGGCGGGATCCTGCTGCTGCTCGGCGCGGGTGCCGCGCTCGGCGCCGTGCTGGTGCACCGCCAGGCGGTCTGGAACTGGATCCACGCGGCCACCCACGTACGGCAGTTGGTGTCCCGGCAGGCCTCGCGCCTCGGGGCCGGGCTGTCCCGCCGGATCGCCACCGGAGAGGTCGTCGCGGTCGGCAGCGGGGACGTCGAGCGGATCGGCTGGTACGTCGAACTGGTCGCCCGGGTCCGGTCGGCGGTGATCGTCTGGCTGGCCGTCAGCGTGGCGGTGCTGCTGGTCGATCCGGTGCTCGGGGCCGGGGTGCTGCTCGGCGTCCCGGTGCTGGCGGCCTCCGTCTGGCCGTTGATCGGGCCGTTCGAGCGGCGCTACGAGCAGCAGCGCACCCTCGGCGGCAAGGCCACCGAGCTGGCGGCCGACACCGTCGCCGGGCTGCGGGTGCTTCGCGGCATCGGCGGCGAGGAGCTGTTCCTGGAGCGGTACCGGGCCGCCTCCCAGAAGGTCCGGGCCGCGGCCGTCCGCTCGGCCCGGATCCAGTCGCTGATGCAGGCTCAACAGGTATTGCTGCCAGGCCTGTTCGTGGTCGGCGTCACCTGGTACGGCGCCCGGCTGGTGGCCTCCGGCGAGCTCGCCGTCGGCACCCTGATCGCGGTCTACGGCGCCACGGCCTTCCTGGCCGCCCCGCTGCGCATCCTGGGCGAGGCGGCGCACGCGTGGAGCGTTGCCCGGGTCTCCGCCGCGCGGACCGTCCGGGTGCTCTCGCTCGGCCGGACGGCCGGCACGGCGGAGGCCTCACTGGTCCGGCCGGACAAGGCCGACCTGCACGACCCGGCGAGCGGGCTGACGGCGCGGGCCGGCGAGCTGACCGCGGTGGTCTGCGGGGACCCGGACTTCGCGGGGGCGCTGGCCGAGCGGCTCGGCGGCCACGTCCCGCCGGCCGAGGGCGAGGGGGCGCAGGCCCCGGTGCGGCTCGGCGGCACGGAGCTGGACGCGGTGCCGCTGGCCGAGGCCAGGGCGGCGGTGCTGGTCCACGACAAGGAACCGGTGCTGCTCTCCGGCACGCTGGCCGAGCTCTTCGACATCCCGTCCTCGGGGCGGGTCACGGCCGCCGCGGCCCTGGCGGCGGCCCGGTCGGAGGACGTGCTGACGGCCCTGGCGGAGGGCTCGCCGGAGTGCGGGGGAGACCCGATGCGCGCCCGGATCACCGAGCGCGGACGCTCGCTCTCCGGCGGGCAGCGCCAACGGCTCGCCCTGGCCCGTGCCCTGCTGGCGGACCCGCCGGTGCTGGTGCTGGACGAGCCCACCAGCGCGGTGGACGCCCACACCGAATCGAGGATCGCCTCCGGGCTGCGGGACACCCGGGCGGGCCGCACCACCGTGGTGTTCGCGACCAGCCCGCTGCTGCTCGACCGGGCGGACCGGGTGGTGCTGCTGCAGGAGGGCCGGGTCGTCGCGGCCGGGCCGCACCGCGAGCTGCTGCGCACCGAGTCGGCCTACCGGGCCGTGGTCACCCGCGGCGAGGAGGCGGCCGCTCCGGTGGGTGAGGCCGTATGAGGAACATCGTCAACTTCCCTGCTACGCACGCGAGGAGCACGTCATGAAGCCTCCGTTCCAGGAGGAACAGGAGCCGGCCGCCACCCTGCCGGTCGGCTCCCCGGCCGCGGTGCGCGGATACCTGCTGCTGCTCGCGCGGCGGCACCGCGCCGGGTTCTCCGCGGTGGTGTCGCTGCACTCCGTGGCCACCGTGGCCGGGCTGGTCGGGCCCTGGGTGCTCGGGCGCCTGGTCGAGTCGCTGGCCACCGGGACCGTCGGGTCCACCATCGCGGTGGCGGTCGCCTGGTACCTGCTGGCACTCGCGGTGCAGGCGGCGTTCACCGGCTGGTCGCGGATGCGCGGCGCGGTGCTCGGCGAGCGGGTGCTGGCCGACCTGCGCGAGGACTTCCTGGTCCGTTCGGTGGCCCTGCCGACCGGCGTGCTGGAGCGGGCCGGCACCGGGGACCTGGTCTCCCGGGGCACCACCGACATCGACCGGCTGGACAAGTCGGTGCGCGAGGCGGTGCCCGAACTCGCCGTCGCCGTGGTGTCGTTGCTGCTGGTGCTCGGCGCACTGCTGGTCACCTCGCCACTGCTCGCGCTGACCTCGCTGATCGGGCTGCCGCTGCTGCTGGTCAGCTCCCGCTGGTACTTCCGGCGCGCACCGCAGTCCTACCGCAGCGAGTCGGCCGGGTACGCGGCGGTGAGCAACGTGCTGGCCGAGACGGTGGACGCCGGGCGGACGGTGGAGGCGCTGCGGCTGGGGGACCAGCGGGTCCGGCTGACCGACCGCAAGCTGCGCGAGTGGCTGGCCTGGGAGCGGTACACCCTGTGGCTGCGCTCGGTCTGGTTCCCGACCATCGACGCGGTCTACACCTTGGCGGTGCTCGCCACCATGCTGTTCGGCGGTCTGTTCACCGTCCAAGGCTGGATCACCGTGGGTCAGTTGACCACCGGCGTGCTCTACGCTCAGATGCTGACCGGCCCGGTGGACATGATCCTGCGCTGGTACGACGAGCTCCAGATCGGCCAGGCCTCGCTGGCCCGGCTGGTCGGCGTGCGCGAGGTGCCCGAGCACGAGGGGGACGAGTCCGTCCTGCCGGACGGCCGTCGGGTCGAGGCGAAGGACGTCCGGTTCGGGTACCGCGAGGGCGCCGACGTCCTGCACGGGATCAGCCTGGACGTCCCCCCGGGCAGCCGGGTCGCGCTGGTCGGGCCGTCCGGCGCGGGCAAGTCCACCCTCGGCCGGCTGCTGGCCGGGATCTACGCCCCCGGCCGCGGCAGCGTGACCCTCGGCGGGGCGGCGCTGGCGCGGATGCCGGCCGAGCGGGTGCGCGCGGAGGTCGCCCTGGTGAACCAGGAGCACCACGTCTTCGTCGGCACCCTGCGGGACAACCTGCGGCTGGCCGCGCCCGGGGCGGACGACACCGAGCTGCGGGCCGCGCTGGACGCCGTGGACGCCGGGGCCTGGGTGGACGCCCTGCCGGACGCCCTGGACACCGAGGTCGGCTCCGGCGGCACCTCACTGACCCCGCCGCAGGCCCAGCAGCTGGCGCTGGCCCGGCTGGTGCTGGCCGATCCGCACACCCTGGTGCTGGACGAGGCCACCTCCCTGCTGGACCCGCGGGCCGCCCGCCACCTGGAGCGCTCGCTCTCCCGGGTGCTGGAGGGGCGGACGGTCATCGCCATCGCCCACCGGCTGCACACCGCGCACGACGCGGACGTGATCGCGGTGGTCGAGGGCGGGCGGATCAGCGAGTACGGCAGCCACCCGGAGCTGGTCGCGGCGGGCGGTCCGTACGCGGCGCTCTGGCGGTCCTGGCGGGACGAGCGGTAGCGGGCTCCGGTCCGGCCGGCGGCCGGACCGGAGTCGGGCCGGACTGGACCTGAGCGGACGGGAGCGGACTCAAACCCGTACGGGGCCTGATTGCCCCGTACGGGTTACTCCCTGGCCCGGAAGAGCGCGTAACCGGGCAAATCGGCCGCCCGGCCCGCAGACTGCTCCGGTGACCAAGATTTCAGACGGACCATCCCGTTCCCCGCGCGGTGAGATCGGCGGCATCCCCACGCGCTACATCGGGATCGGCGTCATCGTCGTCCTCGCCGTGTGGTTCCTGTTCGCCAACCTCGACAGGGTCCAGATCCAGTTCTGGGTCTTCACCGTCACCGCGCCGCTCTGGATCGCGCTGCTGGCCACGCTCATCGCGGGCGTCGCGCTGGGCTGGCTGCTGAAGGGACGGCGCAACAGGTGACCGCAGCCCCCGGGCCGGCGCCGGCCGGCGCCTCTGCCTTCACCCCGCTGATCGAGATGCGCGGGGTCAACAAGCACTTCGGGGACCTGCACGTCCTGCAGGACATCGAGCTGACGGTCGGGCGCGGCGAGGTGGTCGTGGTCATCGGCCCGTCCGGCTCCGGCAAGTCGACCCTCTGCCGGGCGATCAACCGGCTGGAGCCGATCGAGGACGGCACCATCCTGATCGACGGCCGCCCGCTGCCCGAGGAGGGCAAGGGCCTGGCCAGGCTGCGCGCCGAGGTCGGCATGGTGTTCCAGTCCTTCAACCTGTTCGCGCACAAGACCGTGCTGCAGAACGTCTCGCTCGCGCAGATCAAGGTCCGCGGCCGGCCCAGGGCCGAGGCGGACGCCAAGTCCCACGCGCTGCTGGAGCGGGTGGGCCTCGCCGACCAGGCCGCCAAGTACCCGGCGCAGCTCTCCGGAGGGCAGCAGCAGCGGGTCGCGATCGCCCGCGCGCTGGCCATGGACCCGAAGGCCCTGCTGTTCGACGAGCCCACCTCGGCGCTCGACCCCGAGATGATCAACGAGGTGCTGGACGTCATGCGCCAGCTCGCGAGCGAGGGCATGACGATGATCGTGGTCACCCACGAGATGGGCTTCGCCCGGGCCTCCGCGAACCGGGTGGTGTTCATGGCCGACGGCCGGATCGTCGAGGACCGCGCCCCGGAGGACTTCTTCAGCGCCCCTGAGAGCGATCGCGCCCGGGACTTCCTATCCAAGATCCTGAAGCACTGAGGCGGCGCCGTGAACCGTGAGACGACGCCCGGGGCTCGGCCCGCGGGGAGGCCGGTCGCGCGGCCCGGGGTGCGGCCCGCCGCACGGGCGGGCCGGCGCGTGCTCGCCGTCGCCCTGCTGCTCGCCGCGCTGGCGGCCGGCTGCGGCAAGCCCGGGACCCCGCCGCCCAAGGGCCCGCAGCCCAGCGCCCTGCCCAGCTACCAGGTGCAGGACGCCTCCGCGATCACCGGCTCGCCGACCCTGGACGCCGCCCGCAGCCGGGGCCACCTGGTGGTCGGCGCCAAGGAGGACCAGCCGTACCTGGGCCAGAAGAACCCGGCCACCGGCGAGTACTCCGGCTTCGACATCGAGATCGCCAAGATGGTCGGCGCCTCGCTGGGCTTCCCGCCGGACCGGATCCAGTTCAAGACCATCGCCTCGGCCAACCGCGAGACCGCCCTGCAGAACGGCCAGGTGGACTACTACGTCGGCACCTACACCATCAACGACAACCGGAAGAAGCTGGTCGGCTTCGCCGGTCCGTACTTCATCGCCGGGCAGTCGCTGCTGGTGCGCAAGAACAACGACACCATCCACGGCCCGGAGGACCTGGACGGCAAGAAGGTCTGCTCGGCGGCCGGATCGACGCCGTACCAGCGGATCCAGTCGAAGTACCCGAAGGCCGAGCTGATCGGCTACGACACCTATTCCGCCTGCGTGGACAACCTGATCACCAACCAGGTCGACGCGGTGACCACGGACAACGCGATCCTGCTCGGGTACGCGGCCAAGGTGCCGGACGAGCTCAAGGTGGTCGGCCCGCTGTTCTCGACCGAGCCGTACGGGATCGGGGTGCCGAAGGAGGACACCGTGCTGCGCGGCGCGATCAACGACGCGCTGGAGCACCACATCCAGAACGGCGACTGGCAGAGGGCCTTCGAGGCGACCCTCGGCCTCTCCGGGGAGCCGGCGCCCACCCCGCCGCAGATCGACCGGTACTGAGAGGGCCGCGCCGTGAAAACGCTGATCGACAACTGGTCGACCTACTGGGAGGGGTTCCTCGGCACGCTCTCGCTGTTCGCGGTGAGCGCCGTGCTGTCGCTGGTGCTGGGCGTGCTGATCGCGGGCTTCCGGGTCTCGCCGGTCAAGCCGCTGCGGGTGTTCGGGACGGTGTGGGTGACCTTGCTGCGCAACACGCCGCTGACGCTGCTGTTCTTCATCGTGGTGCTGGGCCTGCCCCGGTTCAACATCACCCTGCCCTTCTACACCTTCGCGGTGCTCGCGCTGGGCTGCTACACCTCGGCCTTCGTCTGCGAGTCGATGCGCGCGGGCATCAACACGGTGCCGACCGGGCAGGGCGAGGCGGCCCGCAGCCTGGGCATGAGCTTCGGGCAGACGATGAGCCTGGTGGTGCTGCCGCAGGCGTACCGCTCGGTGGTGGCGCCGCTCGGCAGTGTGATGATCGCGCTGGCCAAGAACACGGCGATCGCCGGCTCGTTCAGCGTCACCGAACTGCTGGGCACCTACCGGACCATCAACGAGCTGGGCTACAGCATCGTCTGGACCTTTGTCTGGATCGCCGTCGGATACCTGATCATCACTCTGGCCATCAGCGCCGTCTTCAACCTGCTGGAACGACGAGTGGCGGTGTCCCGATGACCGTTGAATCCTCGGCGCTGTACGACATCCCCGGCCCGAAGGCGCTCGCCCGGCACCGGCTGTACGGCGGGATCGCGCTGCTGCTGATCGCGGCGCTGATCGGCTGGGTGATCTACATGCTGTTCCACACCAACCAGTTCACGTACGCCAAGTGGCAGCCGTTCGAGTACCGGGGCGTGCAGGAACTGCTGCTGCGCGGGCTCGGCAACACCCTCAAGGCCTTCGGCTGGACGGTGCTGTTCGCGCTGCCCTTCGGCGCGCTGTTCGCGGCCGGGCGGCTCTCCGACCACCGGGTGGTGCGCTGGCTCTCCACGCTGGTGGTGGAGTTCTTCCGGGCCATGCCGGTGCTGGTGATGATCTTCTTCGTCTTCGTCGCGCTCAAGGTGCAGCCGCTCTGGGCGCTGGTGACCGGGCTGGTGCTCTACAACGGCTCGGTGCTGGCCGAGGTGTTCCGGGCCGGCGTGCTCGCGGTGCCCAAGGGCCAGCGGGAGGCGGCGTACGCACTGGGCATGCGCAAGACCCAGGTGATGTCGTACGTCCTGGTGCCGCAGGCCAACCGGGCGATGCTGCCGGCCATCATCAGCCAACTGGTGGTCGCGCTCAAGGACACCTCGCTGGGCTTCCTGATCACCTACGAGGAGTTCCTGCACGCGGGCAAGCTGATCGCCACCAACCTGGACTACGACCTGCCGTTCATCCCGGTGGTGATGGTGATCGCACCGATCTACATCGGCATGTGTCTGCTGCTCTCCTGGCTCGCCCGCTTCGTGGAACGGCGCAGCCGGCGCAGCCCGGGCGTGCGCGGCGGGGCACCGGTGGTCAAGGCCGAGGTGGCGATGGGGCTGCCGCCGTCGGCGCAGCAGTGAGGAGCCTGGTTCGGGGCTGAACCATAGGTACGGGTGGGGTTGGGGTCGATACCTCCAAATTCCTCTTATGATTCTCGGGCGTCCGGGCGAGGCCCGGGCGCGGTCCGAGCACGGTCCGGGCAGGGCCGGAGCGGGGCTGTCGAGAACGGATGGGCGGGAGGGGTCATGGAGCCGGTGTTCGATTCGCGGCACATCAGGACGTTCCACGAGGTCGTCCGGGCCGGTTCCTACTCGGCCGCCGCCCGCGAGCTCGGCTACACCCAGCCCGCCATCACCCAGCAGATGAAGGCGCTCGAACGCACCGTCGGCGTTCCGCTCTTCACCCGGGCCGGGCGCGGACTGCGGCTCACCGAGGCCGGCGAGGCGCTCTCCCGGCACGCCGAGCTGATCCTCGACAGCATGTCCGCCGCCCAGCAACAGCTCGCCGCCCTCGCCCGGCTGCGCGCCGGACGGGTGCGGGTCTGCGCCTTCCCCAGCGCCAACGCCACCCTGATACCCGAGGCGATGGCCCGGCTGCTGGCCGAGCACCCCGGCGTGCGGGTCGAACTGCTGGAGGCCGAGCCGCCGGACTCCGTCCAGCGGCTGCTGCGCGGGGAGTGCGACATCGCGCTGGCCTTCCGTTACCCCGGTGTGGCCACCGAGGTGCCGGAGGGAGTGGACGAGATCCCGCTGATGGAGGACCTGCTCACGGTGCTGCTGCCGGTCGGGCACCCGCTCGGCCGCCGGCACGCCGTACGGCTGGCCGACCTCGGCGGCGAACGCTGGATCGCCGGCTGTCCGCGCTGCCGGGCCAACCTGCTGCACGTCTGCGCGGAGGAGGGGTTCGCGCCGGACATCGTGTTCTCCACCGACGACAACCTCGCGGTGCAGTCGCTCGTCGCCGCCGGGGTCGGGATCGCGCTGATGCCGGCACTGGTGCTCTCCTTCATGTGTCACCGAAAGGTCACCGGACGGGCCGTCGAACCGCACCTGCGGCGGCAGGTGAGCGCGTACGTGCTGCGCGAGCACCGCCGGATCCCGGCCACCGGGCTGGTGCTGGACCACCTGCGGCAGGCGGCGGCGAGTCGGGTCGGGTGCTGAGCGCCGACCCGGGTGACGACTCCCGGCGGCGAGCGGAAGCAGGAGGGCGCCGGCGAGCGGCAGCAGGTAACGGGCGACCGGCAGCAGGTAACGGGTGAGCGGCAGTAGGTAGCCGGTGAGCGGCTGCCCTGCTGACATATAAGCGTTAGTGGGGAGGTTCCTTACGAACCCTCCTTGGACGTGATAGGTCGCCAGGGCCGAACCTGCTGGGATGACTCCCTCAGCCACGGTCGGCAGCGACCGACTCACCGAGCGGATGACCGCGCTGATCAGTGAGATCCGCGCCGTCGTGGACCGCGGACTCCCGCCGGAGCTCACCGCCTACCTGGTCGGCGAGCGACTCGCCCCGCACCTGCACGCCGACCCGGAGGGTCCCGACGCGCTGCTCGGCCCCGCCCACCGCGAGGGCGACCCGCAGCGCTACCGCCAGCACGTCCTGCACGCCGAGGAGGACGGCAGCTTCTCCGTCGTCGCCCTGGTCTGGCTGCCCGGGCAGCAGACCCCGATCCACGACCACGTCTCCTGGTGCGTGGCCGGCGTCCACCAGGGGCAGGAGAGCGAGACCCGCTACCGGCTGGTCTCCGGCGGCCCCACCGCCCGGCTGGTCGAGACCGAGCACGTGGCCGGCCCGGCCGGTACCGTCGCCGCCTTCGCCCCGCCCGGCGACATCCACCTGGTGCGCAACTCCTGTAGCAGCACGGCGATCTCCATCCACGTCTACGGTGCGGACGTCTCCCGGCTCGGCACCAGCATCCGGCGGGTCTACCGGATGCCCGCCGACGGGCAGCAGTGATCCCGGCGTGGCACTGACCCTCCGGCACCGCGCCGCCCGTACCCGCTCGTTGCCCCCGATGCGCGGGGACGCCCCCGGGCTGCTGCTCGCCGCCCTCGGGGTGGCCGCCGCGCTGGGCGTCCACGCGCTGGTGCCGGCCGTGCCCAAGCTCACCGCCGCCGTCGTGCTCGGCATGGTGGCGGCCCACCTGCCCGGGGTGCGCCCGGTGGTCCGCGGGATCGCCCGGCCGGGGCTGTCCACGGCCGGGAAGCGGCTGATGCGGCTCGGGATCGTGCTGCTCGGGCTCAAGCTCAGCCTGGACGACGTGCTCGGCCTCGGCTGGGCCACGGTGGCCATGGTGCTGGCCGTGGTCGCGGCCACCTTCGCGGGCACGCTCTGGCTGGGCCGGCGGCTCGGCCTGCCCGGCGACCAGCCGCTGCTGGTCGCCACCGGGTACTCGATCTGCGGGGCCTCGGCGATCGGCGCGGTCAGCCAGGCGGCGGGCAGCGAGGAGGAGGACGTCGCGGCCTCGGTGGCGCTGGTCACCCTGTGCGGGACACTGGCGATCGCCGTGCTCCCGTTGCTCCAGCATCCGCTCGGGCTCGACGAGCTGGAGTTCGGGCGCTGGGTCGGGGCGAGCGTGCACGACGTCGGGCAGGTGGTCGCCACCGCACAGACCAGTGGGGCCGGGGCGCTGCGGGAGGCGGTGCTGGTCAAGCTGATGCGCGTGGTGCTGCTGGCGCCGCTGGTTGCGGGGGTGGCCGTCATGGTGCGGCGGAACCTGCGGGCGGCGCGGGTGGCGCGGGTGGCTTCGGTGGAGGTCGCGGCGGGGGTTTCGACCGGGGCTTCGGCGGCGGTGACGTCGGCGGCGGGGGCTCCGGCGGAGGGCGAGGTGGGCGGGAAACCGGGTGAGAAGTCGGGTGAGAAGTCGGTGAAGACCGGCAACCGCCCGCCGATCGTGCCGCTGTTCGTGGCGGGGTTCCTCGCGATGATCGTCCTGCGGACCACCGGGGTGCTGCCCGAGCGGGCGCTCGGCCTGGCCTCGGACGCCCAGGAACTGCTGCTGGCCGCCGCGTTGTTCGGTCTCGGCAGTGCGGTGCACCTGCCGACCATGGCCCGCACCGGCGGGCGGATCGCACTGCTCGGGCTCGGATCCTGGGTGGTCGTCGCGGGAGTCTCGTACGCGGGGGTGCTGGTCACGACCTGACGGACCCGGGTGCGGACTCGGCTATTGTCGGGCGCAAGCCCACCCGGCCCGCCGGTGCCAGGGCGGTGGTGCGGCCGAGTTCACCCGAGTTCACCCGAGTCCGCCAAGGAGGACGGATGACCACAGCACTGCCCGAACGCGACGGCCGCGAGGCCGTCGTCACGCTCGACCGGCGGGAGGGCCCGTACGGTGAGGTGGTGCTCCGGCAACGCGGTCGGGACTTCGAGATCATCGCCAACGGCTGCTTCCTGATGGACACCGCCGACGGGCGCTCGGAGCGGCTGCTGATCCAGACGGCGCTGGACGAGCTGGACCGTACGGGCGGTGGCCCGGTCGAGCGGCCGTCGGTGCTGATCGGGGGCCTCGGGGTCGGATTCTCGCTGGCGTACGCGGCGGCCGAGCCGCGCTGGGGGCGGATCGCCATCGTCGAGCGGGAGTCCGCGATCATCGACTGGCACCGGACCGGCCCGCTCGGCGCCTTCTCGGGCGGTGCACTGGACGACGAGCGGGTCGAGGTTCTCCACACCGACCTGCTGGAGTACCTCGCGGCGGCGGACGGCGAGCGCTACGACGCGCTGTGCCTCGACATCGACAACGGGCCGGACTGGACCGTCACCGAGTCCAACGACGGGCTGTACGGCGCGGACGGGCTGACGGTGCTGTGGCACCGCTTGCGGCCCGGCGGGGTGCTGGCCGTGTGGAGTGCGCAGCCTTCGCGGGCCTTCGAGGACGCGCTGCGGGCGGTGGGCTTCTCGGACGTGGTGACGCACGAGGTCCTGGTCGCCCGGGGGGTGCCGGACGTGGTGCACGTGGCCCGGCGGGCGGGCTGAGCGCCGAAGCCGGTCCGGCCGGGGCGGGAGCGGGTGCGCCCGGAGCGTGGGCGAACCCGTGGGCGGTGTGCGGCGGTTGATGGCGGAGCGGATCGCGGCCGACCTCCGACGGCGCTCGCGGCAGGGGAGTTGGCGCCGGGGGCAGGGGCCGGAAGCGGGTAACGGATGACAGCTGACAGGTAACAGATTTCAGATTTCGTTCGCTGAAATCTGAAATCTGTCGACTGTCGGCCGTCATCCGTTCGTCGTGTCACCGCCCGGCGGCTCGCCGCGCCTCCGGCTCAGCCGAACGGGCGGTTCTCCGGCTCGGCGCCGACCGCGGCTACCGGCTCCGGTTCGTCCGTCGGCAGGGCCGGGATGCCCTCCATGGAGAAGGGGTTGAAGTCCGGCGGCGGGACCATGACCGGTGTGCCCTTGCGCGGACCCGCCTCCTCCTCGTCCCCGGGCTGCTCCGATTCCTGTGCCGCCGCTTCCACTGCGACGGGCGGGGCCTGGGCCGGGACGACGGGCGGGGTCGAGGGCGGCGGCGGGACGGCGGGGCCCTGCGAGGGGAGGGTGGTGCCGAACGGATCGGCCTTCTGCTCGGCCGTGACCGTGGTCCCGAACGGGTCGGCGACCGGAGCGGCGACCGGAGCGGCGCCGGCGGGCCGGGCCGCGGGCGCGTCGCCCGGCGCGTCCGGGATGCCCTCCATGGAGAAGGGGTTGAAGTCAGCCGGCGGGACCATCACGGGCGTGCCCTTCGGGCGGTCCTCGGCATCCGGCGCCGTGTCCTCCCCACCGGAGGAGGGGACCTCCGCGACGGGCGCGAAGGGGTTGAAGTCCGCGGGAGGAACCCGTACCGGTGTGCCGCGCAGGTGCACCGGTTTCTCCTCCGCGTCCGTCTCGGCGGCGACGGCGACGGCAGCGGCAGCAGGGGCTTGAGCCGGAGCAGGGGCCTGCGCCGGGGCGGGCGTCCGGACCGGAGCGGGAGCCTGGACCGGAACGCCGCTCATCGCGGCCGGCATGCCGTCCCAGCCGAACTGGACGCTCTTCAGCAGCTCCGCGAACGCCTCCGTGTACAGCTCCCAGTCCTCCGGCCGCGCCGTGGACAGCTGGGCGCACAGCACCGTCCCGCCGTCCGGCAGCGGCACGAAGGCCTGGACGGCCGAGGTGACCACCCAGCGCCGCTGCCCGTCGGCGGCCAGCGGGCCGGGCACCGGGGCGGTCCGGCCCTCGACCAGGACGGCGGCCGGACCGGCCGGCAGCAGGACGGTCCACACCTCGGCGTGCCGCCGGACGGTGGCCAGTTCGGTGGCGAGCGCGGTGATCGGCAGCGGGTGCCGGGCGAGCGAGACGACGAGGGCGGCGTCCGAGGTGCGGTCGTCCAGCTCCAGGGCGCAGACGCCGGCGTAGACGACGCCCGCGTCGCGGATCAGGTCGGCCAGAGTGGCGGAGATCACCGCGAAGTCGCGCCGCGGCTCCGGGCCGGTGGCGCTGAACAGTTCCTCGGCGACCTCCGCCAGGTGCCGGGCCAGCTCGTCGGCGGCCGCCACGGTGGCCGGGTCCGTACCGCCCGTCCGGTCAGTGTCGCCGGGCCGGTGCGTCTCGTCGGTCCGGTGCGTGCCGTCGGGCAGTGCCGGCAGCGGGGGCACCGCACGGGCGGAGACACCGGGCGGGCCGCCCGGGGAGGTCAGCGCGTGGAAGCCGGGCGGCACGACCAGCCGGACCTCGGCGCCCGCGCCGGTGGGCAGTTCGACCGGCTGCCGGGTCTGCTGCCCGGCCGCCAGCGCGGCCAGCGCGGGGGCGAACGGCGGGCGCAGCTTGGCGTCGGCGAACTCGCCGGTGACCGGGAGCTGGAACAGCGCGGCCGAGGTGGTGCCCCGGTCGGCGATGGCACCGCGCACCGCGCCGCCGCCGTACCGGGCCTGTAGCGCGGTGACCACCCGGTCGGTGAGCCGTGCGCCGGTGCCCGGCCGGGCGGTGCCGGCGGTGGTCACCGTGCCGAGCCGGTCGAGGGCGGTGTGCACCGGGCCGTTGGGGGCCAGGGGCAGGCCGAACAGCGTTTCGGCGGCGGGGTGTTCGGTCGCCCGCGGGGCGCTCAGCGAGGCCGCCGGGTGGCGCGAGGTGCGCTCGTCGAAGAGGGCGTCGGTGAGGGTGCCGAGGGTCGCGCAGACCTGCTCTGCCGCCGCGAAGGGATTGGCCTCCACGCTGAACTGCACGTCCTGGGTCACCTGGTGAGCCCCCCGCTCTGCTCCGTCTGCCGTCGGTGGTTCGGGTGGGACCGGGCCCGCCGCGGCGGCGGGTCGTCAGATCCCGGCTCATTCCTATCAGAGCCCGCCGTCCGGACCGAACCGCAGGATGACCCGATGATCACTCGGTGGTGGTGCCGGTGGCCTGCGCGGACCCGTCCTCGGGGGCGCCGGCGGCGAGTGCGGTGACCGCCTCGACGATCCCCGGCACGGCGAACAGCCCCGCGAGGTCCCGCACCAGGCGCCCGGTCGGGCCGTCCGGGCGTTCGTCGGCGAAGAAGGAGGCCAGTTCGGCGGCGAGGGCCGGTTCGCGGGCGGCGGTGAGGGTGAGCGAGGCGACGAACTCCTGCACCAGGTGCAGCTGGAGCTCCTCCAGCGGCACCGAGCGCTCGACCAGCCACTCCAGCGAGGTGATCTCGGCGTTGGCGATCCAGGCCCGGACGGTCAGCCGCAGTCCGGCGCTCGGCTCGGGGAGCGCCAGGTGGGCCAGGATCTGCTCCTGCGCGGCCCTGCGCACGTCGTCGATCACCGCCGAGGTGCCCGCGCTGGCCGCCACCGAGCCGCCGCGCAGCAGAGCGGCGAAGCCCGGCCCGTGGCTCTGCACGAAGTCCAGGTAGCGGCCCATCACCCGGTGGAGCCGCTCCGACAGCGGCCCGTCCATGGGCTCCTCGAACCGGGCCGACAGCTCCTGCCCGGCCCGCCGCAGCGACTCCTCGTACAGCGCCTGCTTGCCGGGGAAGTAGTGGTACACCAGGGGCCGGGAGGCCCCCGCGGCGGCGGCGATGTCGTCGATCGACACTTCCTCCGGCGGCCGCCGGCTGAACAGTTCCAGTGCCACGGCGATCAGCTGCTCCCGCCGCTCGTCCACGCTCAGCCGCCGACGCGGCCGCTCGCCCGCCGCCCGGGCGGAGGCGGAGGTCCGTGCTGCGCGATCGGCCGTCGGTGACGGCGTACGGGAGGCCATGCGCGCCACCCTAGTTCGTCGAGGGCCCTGCGGTGGAGACAGGGGCCCACTGCCCTCCGGCCCGCGCACCGGCCCCGAACGCCGAGGTCGTGGCGGCGCTACGCGGACCGGAGGTCCAGGTAGCGGCGGTAGGCCTCGCGGCCGTCGGGGACGAAGGAGTCGCGGGTGAGGCGGTCGGCGAGTTCGGCGGGGGTGAGCCAGGTGTGCCAGGCGACCTCGGACTCCTGGGGGGAGACCGGGCCGTCCCACTCGGCCTCGTACATGTCGCACCACCAGGAGAGCCGGTCCTGCTCGAAGAGGAACTTGAACAGGGGGCTCGGGGCGATGCCGTGCACGCCGAGCTCCTCCTCGGCCTCGCGGACGGCGGCCTCGGCGTAGGTCTCGCCGGAGCCGACCACGCCGCCGACGAACATGTCGTACGCGCCGGGGGCGAAGAGCTTGGTGTCGGTGCGGCGGTGGACGAAGATCCGCCCGGCCGGGTCGCGGACCAGGATGAAGACGCAGCGGTGGGTGAGCCCGCGCCGGTACACCTCGCCGCGCAGGGCGGTCCCGATCACGCGGTCGTGCTCGTCGACGATGTCCAGCAGTTCCTCGGCAGGGTTGGTCATGAGGGACAGGTTAGGGTTTCGGGGCTCGGTTCGAACGGATTCGATCGAAGGAGATCGAGAACGAACACGAGTGGCACGAGAAGCAACGGAACTGGTCGAGGGCGGCACGCGGTGGTGGAGATCTGGGGCGAGACGGCCGAGGGGTTCGAGCCCGTACGGGCGGCCTTCGTGCGGAACTTCGCCGACTACGGCGAGCTCGGTGCGGCCTTCGCGCTGTACGTGCGCGGCCGCAAGGTGGTCGATCTGTGGGGCGGTGACGCCCGGCCCGAGGTCGGCGGCCGGCCGGCGCCCGCGGTGCCGTGGACGGCGGACACCGCGCAGGTGCTGCGCTCGGTCACCAAGGGCCTGACCGCGACCACCGCGCTGCTCCTGGCCGAACGCGGCCTGCTCGACCTGGACGCCCCGGCGGCCTCGTACTGGCCGGAGTTCGCGGCGGCCGGCAAGGGCCGGATACCGGTGGGCTGGCTGCTCTCGCACCAGGCCGGAGTGCCCGCGCTGGACGTGCCGCTGCGGCTGGAGGACGTGCTCACCTGGGAGCGCGCGGCCGCCGCCGTCGCCGCGCAGGCGCCCGCCTGGGAACCCGGCACCGCGCACGGCTACCACCCGTACACCTTCGGCTGGCTGGTCGGCGAGGTGGTGCGCCGGGTCAGCGGCCGGACGGTGGGCCAGTACTTCGCCGAGGAGGTCGCCCGGCCGCTCGGGCTGGACCTGTGGATCGGGCTGCCGGCCGGCGCCGCGCCCAGGGTCGGCAGACTCGTCGACCTCCCGGCGCCGGACGCGGCCCGGACCGGTCCGAGCGGGCTGCGGCTGCGACCCAAGCAGTCCGTCCGGGACGCCTACCAGGACCCGGCCTCGCTGACCGCCCGCTCCTTCGCCTCGGTGCGCCCCGGCGTGGACCTCAACGACCCGGCGGTGCAGGCCGCCGAGATCCCCGGCGCCGGCGGCATCGGCACCGCCCGGTCACTCGCCCGGTTCTACGCGGCACTGATCGGCGCGGCCGACCGCCCGGACGGCTCCGGCGCGCTGCTGCCGCCGCTGCTCGGCCCCGAGGTGCTGGCACGCGCGGTCGAGCCGGCGGTGAGCGGGCCGGACCGGGTGCTGATCGTCAACTCCACCTTCGGCCTGGGCTTCTGGCGGCACGGCCCGACCGCGCCGATGGCCTCCCCGGCGAGCTTCGGCCACCCGGGTCGGGGCGGTTCGCTCGGCTTCGCCGACCCCGACCTGGGGCTGGGCTTCGGCTACGTCACCAACGGCATGCAGCCGGGCGTCACCGGGGACATCCGCTCGCGGAACCTGATCCGCGCGGTGCGGGGGTGCCTGGGGCTGGACCGGTAGCCTCAGGCCTGGCCGGTCTCGAAGCGGTGGATCTTCCCGCCGTCGACGGTGAAGCGCCAGGCGGTGCGCATGGTGCCCCAGGTCTCGTTGGTGAACTCGGCGACCAGCGCGTGGCCTCCGCTCGACTCGGTCTGGACGGCCATCCGGCCGTTCGGGCCGAAGATCTCCCGGTCGACCCAGTCCGCCAGGTCGCGCTCGGAGCCGTCGTCGGCCATGGTCGCGTCCGGGGCCAGCAGCGCGAAGAAGGCCTCGCGGTCGCCCGCGTTGACCGCGGTGACGAAGGCGCGGACGGCGGGGTCGCTGAGTTTCGTGGGGGCGATGGTCACGCGGGACTCCCTGATGGGGGTGAGGGGCGGGGAGTCCTGTTTACGGCTTTCGCGCGGGCCGTCCGGGCATGTCGGCGGCGCGTCGGTGAATTGGCCGCATTCATGTGCTTTGATCCCCGGAACAGGCGATTCGCCCCGGAGCCCGCCACGGGGAGTGGCGAGGGAGCGGGAGGCCCCGATGGGCCTCCCGCTCCGCTTTCCCGGCCTGTCGGGTCTGTCGGGTCTAGAAGAAGCCGACCGCGTCGGGGGAGTAGCTGACCAGCAGGTTCTTGGTCTGCTGGTAGTGCTCCAGCAGCGCCTTGTGGGTCTCCCGCCCGATGCCGGAGTTCTTGTAGCCGCCGAAGGCCGCGTGGGCCGGGTAGGCGTGGTAGCAGTTCGTCCAGACCCGGCCCGCCTGGATGGCGCGCCCGGCCCGGTGGGCGGTGTTGATGCTGCGGGTCCACACGCCCGCGCCGAGCCCGTACTGGGTGTCGTTGGCGAGCGCGACGGCCTGGTCGAAGCCGTCGAAGCGGGTGACCGAGACGACCGGTCCGAAGATCTCCTCCTGGAAGACCCGCATCGAGTTGTCGCCCTCGAAGACCGTCGGCGTGACGTAGTACCCGCCGGCCAGCGTGCCGCCGAGGTCGGCCCGCTCGCCGCCCACCAGGATCCTGGCGCCCTCGTCCTGGCCGATCTCGAAGTAGGAGAGGATCTTCTTCAGCTGCTCGACGCTGACCTGGGCGCCGACCTGGGTCTCGGTGTCCAGCGGGTTGCCCTGGCGCATCGCCCGCACCCGCGCCAGGCCGTCGCCGAGCAGCCGCTCGTAGACCGGGGTCTCGATCAGGGCGCGGCTGGGGCAGGTGCAGACCTCGCCCTGGTTGAGGGCGAACATCGCGAAGCCCTCGACGGCCTTGTCGTAGAAGGCGTCGTCCTCGGCGGCGACGTCCGCGAAGAACACGTTGGGGCTCTTGCCGCCGAGTTCCAGCGTGGCCGGGATCAGGTTCTCGGCGGCCGAACGGGCGATCAGCCGGCCGGTGCCGGTCTCGCCGGTGAAGGCGATCTTGCGGATCCGGGGGCTGGCGGCCAGCGGGGCGCCGGCCTCCTCGCCGAAGCCGGTGACGATGTTGACCACGCCGGGCGGCACCAGATCGGCGGTCAGCTCGGCGAGCAGCAGCACCGAGGCCGGGGTCTGCTCGGCGGGCTTGAGCACCACCGCGTTGCCGGCGGCGAGCGCCGGGGCGAGCTTCCAGACCGCCATCAGGATCGGGAAGTTCCACGGGATGATCTGGCCGACCACGCCCAGCGGCTCGTGGAAGTGGTACGCCACGGTGTCCTCGTCCAGCTGGGAGAGGCTGCCCTCCTGGGCCCGCAGCGCACCGGCGAAGTAGCGCAGGTGGTCGACCGCGAGCGGGAGGTCGGCGGCCAGCGTCTCGCGCACCGGCTTGCCGTTCTCCCAGCTCTCCGCGACGGCCAGTTGCTCCAGGTTGGTCTCCATCCGGTCCGCGATCCGCAGCAGGACCTGCGCGCGCTCGGCGGCGGAGGTGCGGCCCCAGGCCGGGGCCGCGGCGTGGGCCGCGTCCAGCGCGGCCTCGATGTCCTCGGCGGTGCCCCGGGCGACCTCGGTGAACACCTCGCCGGTGACCGGGGTCGGGTTGCCGAAGTACTCGCCGCGCACCGGAGGCGCCCATTCGCCGCCGATCCAGTGCTCGTACCGGGGGCGGTAGGCGACGATGCTGCCGGGCGTGCCGGGGGGCTGGTAGACCGTCATGTTCGCTGTCTCCTCGCTGCGTCGGGCGCCGCCGGGCACGGCTCTGGCCACGGGCGGCACGCCGGACCGCCCGTTCGGGGGCGGTCCGGCGGGAGGGGTCGGGCACGCAAACGGAGCGGCGCCCCGCCCGGGCGCCCCCCGGCGGGGAGCATTACCGCCGGGCGCCCGGCGCGGCTACGGTCCGTACGCGTGTCCGGTACGGAGGGTGTGTCTTCCGGTCGTTCGCGGGGGCCTGGGCCGCCGGACGTCCCGGACCGGATCTCCGCGGGACCCCGGGTGTGATCCCGATCTCCGCGGGACCCCGGGGCCCGTTCCCGATCTCCGCGGGCGTCCCGAAACGGATCACTGCGGGGGCGCGCGTTTCGGACGCACCCCCGCGACCCGCGGCCGCGCGCCGTCGCGCGTCGGTGGGGCTGTCCCCGGCGTGCCTCCGTAAGCCGCCGTACGTCGGCCGGACCGCCCCTGCGGCGTGCCGCCGTGCGCCGCCGTACGGCCGGGGCGGTGCTCTCGGGTCGCGCCACCGCACGCCCGTCGGGCGGCCCGGGGCGCACGTCGGTCAGACCGCGTGGTACCGGCCGGTGCGGGCCTCCCAGCTGAGGTAGCCGGCCAGCCAGGTGAGCAGCCCGTCCGCGTACCGCTGGGCGATCGTGCGTTCGATCCGGGAGAGGCCCAACTCGCGGTGGACGTCGGGCAGCCGGGCGTGCAGTTCGGCGCAGCGGTCGACCATCAGCTGGGCCTCGGCGATGACCGCCGCGCAGGCCTCCTCGGCCGAGCAGCGCCGTTCCCGCTGGACGATCATGACCAGGTTGTTCACGTCCCCGCGCGGCGCCTCCAGCGGGTAGGAGTGCACGTCGTTGCTGAGCGACGGTATGTCGGCGGCCAGCTGGCGGAGCTGACGCAGCACGGGGTGGTGCAGGACGGCGGCCGGGACCTCGAACTGGCCCAGGCGTTCGACCATGTCGAAGATGGTCTCCATCGCCGCGGTGCCCCGGCGGAGCTCCAGGTAGCCGGCGCGGTCCGGCGGCCGGGTGGAGATCCGGCCGGCCGCCTCGGCCGGGTGGCTGGCCAGGTAGTACTCCCAGTTGTAGGCGGCGCGGGCCTGCCAGCGGGCCGGCATGCCCCGCATGCTGCGGTTCCACAGATCGGCGAAGGCGGTCTCGACCGCGGAGCCCTGGTCGGGGCGGGCGCCGTGCAGGACGGCGATCAGCCGTTCGCAGATCGGGGCCACCTCGGCGGGACGGCGGCCGAGCGGGCCGTCGAACTGGTCGTCGAAGAGGAAGTAGAAGCCCATCAGGTCGGCGGCCAGGGCGAGTTCGTCCGGGCCGGCGTCCGGATAGCCGAGTGCGGCGAGGTCCACCACCTCCCAGTGCGCGTAGCCGGGATGGTCGGCGTCGGGCAGCAGCGGGTGGCGGATCAGCCAGTCCCTGTGCAGTGCGGTGGCGTGGATGCCGTGCGGACTGCGGCGGTGCGGGAACGGAATCTGAAGTGAGGTGTCGTCAGACATCGGACTCCCGGTGCAGCGGAGGGTGGGGGCGCTTGTTGTTGGAGCGGTGATGGTGGGGGGAGTTGGCGCGACGGGGCGCGGACGGTGAGGGTGGGCTTCGCAAGATCATCCGCGCCTCGAAGGCCGTAGGGTATCTGATGCAATGATGGGATGTTAGGGATGTAGGGCAATTGCCCTTGACAGGGCCCCCAAACCCTCACCGTCCGCCCCAGCCTGCACGAATGCCCCACGGGGAGGTCCGCACGGCGCTAACCTCGGCTCCACGCAGTGATGGAGCTGTGACGCAGCGGGCGAGGCGGAGGCACGACGGTGACCGAGCAGGAGAACGCACTTCGGGCGGGCGGTGGTTCCGCCCACGACGGCGACGGCATCGCGCCCCGGGTCCGGTTGCGCGACCGCGACGCCGAACTGCGCTCGGTGGAGGCCGCTGTCGACCGGCTCTGCCGCGGCTTCGCCGCCGGCGGCACCGAGATCGGCGACCTGCTCACCTTCTCGGGCCGCCCCGGCATCGGCAAGACCAGTCTGCTGCACGAGGTCAGGCGGCTCGCCAAGCTCCGCGACGGCGCCACCGTGCTGTTCGCCCGAGGCGGTGAACGGCAGTTCAAGGAGCCGTACCACGTCCTGCGCCAGCTGCTCCAGCCCGTGCTCACCGACCTGAAGCCCGAGGTGTTCAGCCAGGTCATGGGCACCTGGGAAGAGGTCGTGGGACCGGCCATGGGCCTCAAGCAGCCCAAGGCCGGCGCCCGCCGCCTCGACCCGCAGGGCGTGCGCGACGGCCTCGACTACGTCCTCACCCAGCTCGCGCCGCGCCGCGCGCCGATGGTGATGATCGTCGACGACCTGCACTGGGCGGACGGCGAGTCACTCTCCTGGCTGACCAAGTTCGCCATCCGATCGAGTGAACTTCCCGTTCTGCTCGTCTTCGCCTTCCGGGAGGACGAGAACGACTGGCCCATCGAGACCCAGGACTTCCGGCGGGACGTCCTCCTCCTCAAGGGTCGCAAGCACGAGCTCAACCGGCTCACCCTCAGCTCCGTCACCGACATGATCCGCGCCGAGCTCGGCGACAGGGCCGAGGACGCCTTCTGCTACGAGTTCTGGAACGTCGTCAACGGCAACCCGTTCGAGGCCAACGCCCTGCTCGACCAGGTGCGCGAGCAGGAACTCGAACCGGTCGAGGAGAACTCCCGGCAGCTGCGCGAACTCGCCGTCGACGCCGCCGGGATGACCCTCAAGAGCTGGCTGGACCGGCTCGGCGCCAGCACCCTGCGCTTCGCCTGGGCCTGCGCGATGCTGGGCACCGACATCCGGGTCGACCTCGCCACCCGGATCTCCACCCAGAGCACCGAGGGCGCCCGCGACTCCATCAAGCAGCTGCGCAAGCAGCGCGTGCTGACCCAGACCCCCAACGGGAACCTGGAGTTCGTCCACCCGCTGATCGCCAGCTCCATCTACAACACCATGCCGGACGCCACCCGCCTCGGCATGCACGGCATCGCCGCCGCCGAGATCGAGAACGCCGGACTCGGCCTGCTCGCCGCCTCCCGCCACCTGGTCGAGACCCACTCCGGCGAGGGCGACGACCGGATCGTCAAGAAGCTGCGCCGCGCCGCCGTCGAACACCAGCTGATCGGCGCCCCCGAGGCGGCCCAGCGCTGTCTGCACCGCGCGCTCAACGAGCCGCCCGCCGACGAGATCAAGGCCGAGGTGCTCTACGAACTCGGGTGCTCCGCGCTGCTCACCGACCCCGTCGCCACCGTCAACCAGCTCAAGCTGGCCCTCGACCCCGACGAGGTGCCGCTGCGCCCCGCCCTGCGCGTGGACGCCACCTTCCGGCTCTCCGAGGTGCTCGCCCGCGCCGGTGAACTGGGCCAGGCGGCCCTGGTCTGCCAGGAAGAAGCCCTGAGGACCACCGAACCGGCCGGGCGCCAGCGGCTCCAGGCCGCCTCGTTCATGTGGCACGCCTTCCGCAAGTCCGAGGAGGACGGCCCGGGTCGCTCCGCCCGGCTCGGCGAGATGTGCCGGGGCCTGAGCGGGCGGGAGGCGGCCGACCGGGCCGTGCTCGCCATGCGCGCCTGGGACCTCACCCTGCGCGGCGCCGCCTCCGCCGATGCGCTCGCGCTCGCCGACGAGGTCCTCGACGGCGGCCGACTGCCCAAGGGCCTCGGCTGGACCGACACCACCTGGGGCTTCGAACTGCCCTCGATGCTCGGCCTGACGTACATCTACAACGACCGCATCGCCCAGGCCGAACGGCTGGCCGCGGACGCCATCATCCAGTTCGAGATCGCCGGGTGGAGCGGTGCCCACCGGGGCTTCGCCTACTTCCTGATGGGCCTGGCCCGGTTCCGCCGCGGCCTGCTCGCCGAGGCCGAGGACTTCCTGCGCCGGGCGTACCGCATCTCCGAGCGGATCGGGGAGAAGCTGCCGCTGGCGTGGGACGCGATCGGCGTGCTCGTCGACACCCTGATCGCCCGCGGCCGGGTCGACGAGGCCTGGAAGCTGGCCAACGAGTTCGGCTTCCACCCGCCGTACCACGCGACGGCCATGGTGCTGCCGGACGCGGCCTCGCTGTACGGCAAGCTGCTGGTCGCCAAGGAGAAGTACGCGGGCGCGGCCGCCGCGCTCACCGAGGCGGGCGCCCAACTGGAGGTCCGCGGCTGGCACAACACCGTCTGGGCGCCCTGGGCCGGCCACCTCGCCATCGCGATCGCGGACGACGAGCCCGAGCGTGCCCGCGACTACGCCCAGCGGGCGGTCCGGGACGCACGCAACTTCGGCACCGCCTCGGCGATCGGCAGCGCGCTGCGCCTGCAGGCCCGGATCGAGGACGGCCAGGCGGCGGTCGAACTGCTGGAGGACGCCGTGGCGTACCTCGGGCAGTCCCCGGCCGGTTACGAGCACGCCGTCGCGCTGGTCGACCTCGGCGCCGCGCTGCGCCGGGTCGGGCGGCTGGAGGACGCCCAGGAGTACCTGTACCAGGGCATCGAACTGGCCCAGCACTGTTCCGCGGAGGGGCTGGTCGACCGGGCCCGGCGGGAGCTGGCCAACTACGGCCTGCGGCCCAACCGGCTGGGGCTGCGCGACTTCCGGGACACCCTGGAGACGCTCAGCAGCGCCGAGTGGGAGGTCGCCCAGCGGGCCGTGCAGGGAGTGCCGCCGCAGCGGATCGCCGACGAGCTCGGGGTGCCGCTCGGGCTGGTCAACCGTCGGCTGGCGGCGGTCTACCGCAAGGCGGGCAGCGGGCCGGACGGCCTGGCCTCGGCGCTCGGTCTGCCGCCGCAGCAGCAGCGGGACGCGGGCCGGCTGGAGGAGCTGGACGGCTAGGAGCGGCCCCGGGGTCGGTCGTGGCGCCCGGCGGTCGTGCCCGGTGCACGGTGCGCGGATGGGGCGCCCGGTTCGTGGCGGGCGCCCGGCGGTCGTGGCCGGTGCACGGTGCGCGGATGGGGCGCCCGGCGGTCGTAGGGGGCGCCAGATGGTGGACGGTGGCGCGGGAGGCGGCGCGTGGGTTCGCGGAAGCGCCCCCTCGGCCGCCGCCGTCGCTAGGCTGACGGACACGGGGCTGCCGCGGCGACCCCTCGACGGACCCGGAACCGGGCGGCCGCGGTGCGACCCGGCCGCGAGTGAGGAGCAGGCCCATGGCGAGCGAGGCCACCAGCGTGCGGCAGGAACCCCTGGAGCCCTCGGGCGCGGGCGCCGCGATCGAGCGCTGGACGCTCACGGCGGGCCCGTACGAGGCGAGCGTGCTCACCCTCGGCGCGACCCTGCACACCCTGAGCGCACCGGACCGCTCCGGCCGCTCCGCCCAACTGCTGCTGGCCACCGACCGGTTGTCGGAGATCCTCGGCCCGGCCCGGCACTACGGCACGGTGGTGGGCCGGTACGCCAACCGGATCGACGGCTCGTCGGTCACCATTGACGGCGAGGAGCACCAGCTCGCCCCCACGGGTGGCGGCATGACCCTCCACGGCGGGCCGGACGGCTTCGCGCACCGGATGTGGGAGGCCGAGCCGGTCGACGGCGGCGTGCGGCTGGCGCTGCACAGCCCGGACGGCGACCAGGGTTTCCCGGGCGCGCTGGACGTCACCGTCACCTACACCCTGGACGCCTCCGGCGAGCTGGTGATCGCCTACCGCGCCGTCACCAGCAAGCCGACCGTCGTCAACCTCACCAACCACGCGTACTTCAACCTCTCGGGTGAAGGCAGCGGCGACGTCCTCGGTCACCTGCTCACCCTGGACGCCGACGCGTACACGCCCGCCGACGAGCGGCAGATCCCGTACGGCCGGCCCGAGCCGGTGGCCGGCACGCCCTTCGACTTCACGGTGGCCACGCCGATCGGCAAGTCGGTGCACGACGAGCACCCCCAGCTGACCGGGCCCGGCGGCTACGACCACAACTGGGTGCTGCGCGCCCGGCCGGGGGACGGCAGCCCGGCGCGGGCCGCGCTGCTGGAGGACCCGGTCAGCGGCCGCACCCTGGAGGTGCTGACCACCGAGCCGGGCGTCCAGGTCTACACGGCGAACAAGTTCCAGGGCTCGGTCACCGGCGCGCGCGGCGTCCCGTACGGGCCGTTCGCCGGGATCGCGCTGGAGACCCAGCACTTCCCGGACTCCCCGCACCACCCGGCGTTCCCCAGCACGGAGCTGCGGCCGGGGGAGGAGTTCCGCTCGACGACCGTGCTCCGGCTGGGGACCAACTAGCGGGCGGTACCCGGCCGGCGGCGCCCGGCGCGCTACGGCTGCGCGAGGTCCCGGCGCATACAGAGCCGGGGCCAGCGGTCCAGACCGTGTTCGGCCTCCTTGCGGCGGATCTCGCGCAGGCCGGGGGTGAGGTCCTCCCCGGCCAGCGGGCGGAAACCGCAGCGGGCGTAGTAGGGGGCGTTCCAGGGGACCTCGGCGAAGGTGGTGAGGGTGAGCGCGGGGGCGTCGGTGGTCTCGGCGAGGTGCTCGATCAGTGCCCGGCCGATGCCGCGGCGGGCGTGGTCGGGGTGCACGGAGACCTGTTCGATGTGCAGCGCGCCGTCCACCGGTTCGGCGAGCAGGTAGCCGGCGACGGTCCCGTCGGGGGCCTCGGCGACCAGGGCGGTGCCCTGCTCCAGGTAGTGCGCCAGCTCCTCCGGTGCCGGGGGTTCGTCCTCGGCGATCTCCGGCATGCCGATCGCGGCGAACGGTGCGCCGGCGGCCCGCTCCAGTTCGGCGAGCAGTGGAAGTTCGTCCCTGGTGACGGCTCTGATTCGCATGCGTCCAGTCTGCTGCAGGCCGCTTTCGGCCACGCACGGTGGTGCCGTCGGCCAGTCAGCGAAGGGGGGAATCGGGCAAACTCGGGCAATCGGTGCGGCCGTCAACTACCGAGCGGCAACGTCCAGGACACGCGGGCGTAACGATCGCGGTTTCTTGCAGAAACTTGCTGCAAGGACTTTCCGTCGATCTTGCACCGCTGTTAACTTCCTTCCCGAGCCCGACGGCAGCAACGGTGCGGTCGGTACGAGGCAGCCATTATGCGCCTGTCTCCGAACATCTCGGGCACCCCCACCCTCCCAAGGAGTTCTCATGCGGCGTGGCATCGCGGCCTCTGCCCTCGTTGTGGCCCTCGCGGTCTCGATGGCTGCCTGTAGCAGCAGCGGCTCCAGCTCCGACGGCAAGGCCGACGGGCCGGTCACCCTCACGTACTGGGACACCTCGAACGCCACCAACGAGGCGCCGAACTACCAGGAGCTCGTCAAGAAGTTCGAGGCTGCGAACCCGAACGTCAAGGTCGACTTCGTCAACGTGCCGTTCGACCAGGCGCAGAACAAGCTCCAGACCGCGATGGGGGCCAAGGGTGCTCCGGACGTGTTCCGCTCCGAGGTCGGCTGGACCGCCGCCTTCGCCAAGGCCGGCTACCTGGAGCCGCTGGACGGCACCCCGGCCGCCGCGGACACCTCCGCCTTCCAGCCGAGCCTGATCCAGCAGGCCAAGTACGAGGGCAAGCTGTACGGCGTGCCGCTGGTGACCGACACCCTCGGCCTGCTCTACAACAAGGAGCTGTTCACCAAGGCCGGCATCACCGAGGCGCCGAAGACCTGGGACGAGCTGAAGACCGACGCCGCCGCCGTCAAGGAGAAGGCCGGCGTGGACGGCTTCTGGCTGAAGGCCGCCGACGGCTACTACGCGATGCCGTTCCTGTTCGGCGAGGGCACCGACACCGTCGACGCCGCGGGCAAGAAGATCACCGTCGCCTCGCCGGAGGCCGTCAAGGCCGTCGAGACCTACAAGTCGATGTTCACCGCGCCGGGCACCGTCAAGGCCGACGTCACCACCGACGCCTACGCGCACATGATGGACGCCTTCAACAGCGGCAAGGTCGCGGCGATCGTCCAGGGCCCCTGGGAGATCACCAACATCTACAAGGGTTCGGCCTTCGCCGACAAGAACAACCTCGGCATCGCCGCCGTCCCCGGTGGCTCCGGCGGCAAGGGTGGCGCTCCCACCGGCGGCCACAACATCTCGGTCTACGCGGGCGCCGACAAGGCCCACAAGGCCGCCGCGGAGAAGTTCGCCGCCTTCATGACCTCGGCCGAGAGCCAGGCGTTCATCGCGCAGAAGAACTCCACCCTGCCCACCCGCTCCGACGCCTTCACCGCGGACGTCAAGGCCGACCCGGGCATCGCCGGCTTCCAGGCCGTGCTGAGCAGCGCCAAGCCGCGCCCCGAGCTGCCCGAGTACAGCTCGCTGTTCGCCTCGCTGGGCACCAACCTGGGCAAGGCCGTCCAGGGCACCAGCACCCAGGACGCGCTGAACACCGTCTCCACCGACTACGCCAAGCTCCTGCCGGGCTTCGCCAAGTAGTCCCTGTGCCCGGCCCGCCGGTCGACGGATGACAGCGGGCGGGTGGCGGTGACCGCGCGACGGCGAACGAATGACGGATAACAGATTTCATCATCTGTCAGCTGTCATCCGTTCGCTGTCCGCGGCCCGTCGCCGCCCGCCCCGCGACACCCGTCGCCCACTGCGGACCGGGCCGTCGGCTCCCCCCGAGAATTCCCCCCGAGAAGGTGCAAACGATGTCAGTCGCCGTGCAGGGCGCCACCGGCAAGGGCAACCGGGAACGCGAGCAGCGTCCGGGCCTGCTGGAACGCGTCAAGCGCTCCTACGCCAAGCACTGGTACGCCTACGCGATGATCGCCCCGGTCGTACTGGTGCTCGGTGCGCTGGTGCTCTACCCGCTCGCCGAGGGCATCTGGCTCACCCTCACCGACGCCAACAGCCTCAACGTCGCCCGCAAGATCGGCGTCAACGAGATCCCGGCGAGCTACGAGTTCGTCGGCTTCCACAACTACGCCGACATCCTGTGGGGCCCCGGCTCGTACGACCGCTTCTGGTCGCACTTCGTCTGGACCATCGCCTGGACGGCCGTCTGCGTCTGCCTGCACTACACCCTCGGTCTCGGCCTGGCCCTGCTGCTCAACCAGAAGCTGCGCGGCCGCGCCGCCTACCGGATGCTGCTCATCCTGCCCTGGGCCGTACCGACCTTCGTCACCGTCTTCTCCTGGCGCCTGATGCTCGCCGACGGCGGCGTCGTCAACAACATCCTCTCCTTCCTGCACCTGCCCGAGCCCGGCTGGCTCACCGACCCGTGGGCGCAGAAGGCGGCCGCGATCATGGTGAACACCTGGGCCGGTGTGCCGTTCATGATGATCTCGCTGCTCGGCGGCCTCCAGTCGATCCCGGCCGAGCTGTACGAGGCCGCGGAGATGGACGGCGCCACCGCCTGGCAGCGCTTCCGGTACGTCACCCTGCCGGGGCTGCGCTCCGTCTCCTCCACGGTCGTGCTGCTCGGCGTGATCTGGACGTTCAACCAGTTCAACGTGATCTTCCTGCTGTTCGGCACCGGCGCCCCCGATGCCCAGCTGCTGGTCACCTGGGCGTACCGGCTCGGCTTCGGCCAGATCCCCCGGGACTACGCGCAGTCCGCCGCCTACGGCGTGATCCTGCTGTCCATCCTGATCGTCTTCACCGCCTTCTACCGGCGCTGGCTCGCCCGCAACGAGCAGGCCAACGGCTGAGGCCCCGGACCCAGTTGACCCACGAAGGCAGGTAACCCCGATGAGCACCACCACCGAACTCCCGGCCCGCCCGGCGGCCGCGGCCCCGGCCGCCCGGCCCGCCAAGGTCCGCCGCCGCGGCGAGCGCAGCCCGATGGCCCGGGCGCTGTCCCACGGCACCCTGATCCTGGCCGGCCTGATCGCGCTCTTCCCGGTCGCGTGGATCCTGTTCGTCTCGCTCGGCCCGGACAAGACCGACTACCTCCACCCCGGCCAGATCCTCGACAAGCTGACGCTGTCGAACTACCAGCACGTGCTGTCCGACACCGACTTCTTCACCTGGTTCGGCAACGCCCTGCTGGTCTCCGGCGTCACCACCGTCTTCGGCGTGATGCTCGCCGCCACCACCGGCTACGCCGTCTCCCGGATGAAGTTCCCCGGGCACAAGCCGCTGATGTGGTCGCTGCTGGTCACCCAGATGTTCCCGATCGCGGTGCTGATCGTGCCGATGTACACGATGCTCTCCGAACTCGGCCTGCTGGACAGCTACACCGGCCTGATCCTGGTCTACTCGACCACCACCGTGCCGTACTGCGCCTGGCTGCTGAAGGGCTACTTCGACACCATCCCGGTGGAGATCGACGAGGCCGGCCGGGTCGACGGGCTCAGCCCGTTCGGCACCTTCTGGCGGCTGGTGCTGCCGCTCGCCCGCCCGGGCCTGGCGGTGGCGGCCTTCTACTCCTTCCTCACCTACTGGGCCGAGGTGCCGTTCGCCTCCACGTTCATGCTCAGCTCCGACAAGTACACGTTGGCCGTGGGCCTCCAGACCTTCGTCAGCGAGCACGACGCCCAGTGGAACCTGATGGCCGCGACCGCCGTGCTGATCGCGATCCCGTCCGCGGCCTTCTTCTACCTGGTGCAGCGCCACCTGGTCACCGGCCTGACCGCCGGTGCCTCCAAGTCGTAACGGGCCGCCACGTCGTCACGCGCCGCCACGTCGTCACAGGACCGCACGCCGTCGCAAGACCGCACGCCGTCACAGGACCGCAGCTCGTCGCGCGCCTCCACGTCCCAGCGCCTTCCGCTCCTCTAGTCCCCAAGGGATACCGTCCATGACCCAGAACCTGGCCGACACCTCCCGGCCTGCCGCCGACACCGCTCACGAGGCGAACGTCAGCGCGTCCAGAGGCTGGTGGCGGGACGCGGTCATCTACCAGGTGTACCCGCGCAGCTTCGCCGACTCCAACGGCGACGGCATGGGTGACCTGCCCGGAATCCGCAGCCGCCTGCCCTACCTGCGCGACCTCGGCGTGGACGCGGTCTGGCTCTCGCCGTTCTACGCCTCGCCGCAGGCGGACGCCGGCTACGACGTGGCCGACTACCGCGCGGTGGACCCGATGTTCGGCACCCTGCTGGACGCCGACGCCCTGATCCGGGACGCCCACGACCTGGGTCTGCGGATCATCGTCGACCTCGTCCCCAACCACTCCTCGGACCAGCACGAGTGGTTCCAGCGCGCCCTGCGCGAGGGCCCCGGCTCCCCGCTGCGCGAGCGCTACCACTTCCGTCCCGGCAAGGGCGAGCAGGGCGAACTGCCGCCCAACGACTGGGAGTCCATCTTCGGCGGCCCGGCCTGGACCCGCAGCGAGAACCCGGACGGCACCCCCGGCGACTGGTACCTGCACCTGTTCGCCCCGGAGCAGCCCGACTTCAACTGGGAGAACCCGGCCGTCGCCGACGAGTTCCGCTCGATCCTGCGCTTCTGGCTCGACATGGGCGTGGACGGCTTCCGCATCGACGTCGCCCACGGCCTGGTCAAGGCCCCCGGCCTGCCCGACCTCGGCGGCGCCGACCAGCTCAAGCTGCTCGGAAACGACGTCATGCCGTTCTTCGACCAGGACGGCGTGCACGAGATCTACCGCAGCTGGCGCAAGATCCTCGACGAGTACCCGGGGCAGCGGATCGGCGTCGCCGAGGCGTGGACCCCGACCGTCCAGCGCACCGCCAACTACGTCCGCCCCGACGAGCTGCACCAGGCCTTCAACTTCCAGTACCTGGGCACCGGTTGGGACGCCACCGCGCTGCGCGAGGTGATCGACCTCTCGCTCGACTCGATGCGCCCGGTCGACGCCCCCACCACCTGGGTGCTCTCCAACCACGACGTCACCCGGCACGCCACCCGGTTCGCCAACGAGCCCGGCCTCGGCACCCAGATCCGCACCCCCGGCGACCGCGAGCTCGGCCTGCGCCGCGCCCGCGCCGCCACCCTGCTGATGCTCGCGCTGCCCGGCTCGGCCTACGTCTATCAGGGCGAGGAACTCGGCCTGCCGGACGTCACCGACCTGCCCGACGAGGTCCGCCAGGACCCGTCCTTCTTCCGTCAGGCCGGCCAGGACGGCTACCGCGACGGCTGCCGCGTCCCGATCCCGTGGTCCGGCACCGAGGCCCCGTACGGCTTCGGGCCGGTGGCCGGCGGGCCGTCCTGGCTGCCCCAGCCGGCCGAGTGGGCCGGGCTGAGCGTCGAGGCGCAGACCGGCGACCCGACCTCCACCCTGGAGCTCTACCGCAGCGCGCTGGCCGTCCGCCGGGCGCAGCCCGACCTCGGCGCCGGCACCGGGGTCGAGTGGCTGGAGAGCCCCGAGGGCACCCTGGCGTTCCGTCGCGGCGCCTTCGTCTGCACCGTGAACACCACCGGCGAACCGGTGCGGATCTCCGCCCCGGGCACGCTGCTGCTGGGCTCGGCCGACCTCGTGGTGAACGGCGGCGAGACGGTGCTCGCTCCGGACAGCACCGGCTGGTGGGCGGTCTGACGTGGTTGGAATAGGCTCTGGGACCGTGACTACGGCGCGACTCTCAGACATCGCGGCGCAGGCGGGGGTCAGCGAAGCCACCGTCTCCCGCGTGCTCAACGGCAAGGCGAACGTTTCCGCCGCCACCCGGCAGACCGTGCTGGCGGCGCTCGACGTGCTCGGGTACGAGCGGCCGACCCGTCTTCGCCAGCGCAGCGCCGGGCTGATCGGTCTGATCACGCCCGAGCTGAGCAACCCGATCTTCCCCGCGCTGGCCCAGGTGATCGAGCAGGTGCTCAGCCGGCACGGCTACACGCCGGTGCTGTGCACCCAGACTCCGGGCGGGTCCACCGAGGACGAACTGGTGGAGATGCTGGTGGACCGGGGCGTGGCGGGCATCGTCTTCGTCTCCGGGCTGCACGCCGACACCACCGCCGACCACGACCGCTACGCCCGGCTGGCCGGGCGCGGGGTGCCGTTCGTGCTGATCAACGGCTACAGCGAGAAGATCGACGCGCCGTTCATCTCGCCGGACGACCGGGCCGCGATGTGGATGGCCGTCCAGCACCTGGCCGAACTCGGGCACGAGCGGATCGGGCTGGCCGTCGGTCAGCGCCGGTACGTGCCGGTGCTGCGCAAGATCGAGGGCTTCACGGCCGCGCTGCGCGAGGTGCTCGGACTCTCCCGGGAGCAGGCCGACGACCTCGTCCACCACACGCTGTTCAGCGTGGAGGGCGGGCACGCGGCGGCCGGCGCGCTGCTCGACAAGGGCTGCACGGCGATCGTCTGCGGGAGCGACATGATGGCGCTCGGGGCGATCCGGGCGGTGCGGCAGCGCGGGCTGTCGGTGCCGCAGGACGTGTCGGTGGTCGGCTTCGACGACTCGCCGCTGATCGCGTTCACCGAGCCGCCGTTGACCACGATCCGCCAGCCGGTCGAGGCGATGGCCACGGCGGCGGTGGACGCGCTGCTGGAGGAGGTCGGCGGAAACGCGGCCCAGCGCGGCGAGTTCATGTTCCAGCCGGAGCTGGTGATGCGCGGGTCCACCGGGGCCTGCGCGCGCTGAACCCCGGCCGCCACGGCCGACGGAAGGGCCCCGGAGGGCGGTTGCTCTCCGGGGCCCTTCGGCGTGCGTGCGGTCGGCCGCCCCGGGCCGTCGGGCGGTCAGCCCTCCTGGGCGGTGGGGCGGTCGACGGTCGGTCGGTGCCCGGCGGCCGCCTCGCCGGTACGGGTCTCGGTACGGCGACCGCGGGCCAGGTAGTCGCGCAGGACCAGTTCGACGGCGTCCTGCGGGTTCTTGGTGCCGGAGAGCAACATCGCGTCGATCGCGAGGTTCGCGTCGAGGGTGACGGTGACCTGGGCCATGTGACTCCTCCTCGGGTGCAGAGCAGCAGCATGCCCGTTGGGGCGGGGATCCACCACGGGGATTCGCCATGGGGATTTCACCGCGGGGATTTCACCGCGGGGATTTGCCACGAGGTACGGCCGGAGGCATGCCGGAACCCCCGGGGAGGAGCGACCAGACTCTCCCCGGGGGCGTGGGCGGTCAACGTTCGGACGACAGCTGACAGATGATGAAATCTGTCAGCTGTTATCCGTCGGCTGTCGGCTGTTCGCCGTTCTCAGACCCGGCCGGCGAAGTCCGGGGCCCAGTTGGCGATGCTCTGCTCGCGGACGCCCGAGCTCGGGTTGGCGGCCTCGACGTACTTGCCGTTGCCGACGTAGATCGCGACGTGGTAGACGCCGGAGTCCTTGCCGTTGTTGGACCAGAACAGCAGGTCGCCCGGCTGGAGGCTGTCCAGCGAGACGTGGGTGCTGGCGGCGGCCTGGTCGGCGGCGACGCGCGGGACGGAGACGCCCGCGGCGCGCAGCGCGGCCTGGGTCAGGCCGGAGCAGTCCCAGCCACCGTTGCCGGTGCCGCCGTAGACGTACGCCTGACCGACCTTCGACTCGGCGAAGGAGACCGCGGCGGCCATGCTGCCGGTGGCGGCCGGAGCCTGGGTCTGGGCCGGAGCCTGGGTCTGCGGAGCGGGCTTGGCGGCCGGCTTGGTGGACGGCTTGGCGGCCGGAGTCTGGGCCTGCGCGGTCGGCTGGGCGTTCACGGCACCGCCGTTCGCGGACTGGCCGGACTTCTGCGAGCGGTCGAACCAGGTGAAGTCCGAGCCGGACTTGCCGGTGGCGGCCTGGCCGGCCTGGGCCTGGCCGTTGCCGCCGAAGGACAGCTGCTGGCCCGGGTAGATGCTGTCCGGACCCTCGGTCAGGGTGCCGCGGTTGAGCTCGTACAGCCGCTGCCAGCCGCCCTGCACCTTGTGCTGGTCGGCGATCGCGGACAGCCAGTCGCCCTCGACCACGGTGTAGTCGCCGTTCTGGGCCTGCTGCTGGCGCTTCTGGACCCAGTCGCTCCGGTTTCCGGAGGCGGCGGAGTCGGTGCTGGCCTGCGTGCCGTCCTGGGCGGGCGCGGAGGGCGCGGCGGGCTTGGCGGCCGGGGCCTGGGTCTGCGGAGCGGGCTTGGCGGCCGGGGCGGCCGGCTTGGCGCTCTGCGTGGGCTGCGCGGGCTTGGCGGCGGTCGAGCCCGCGGTGGAGCCCGCCGAGGTGTCGACGGCGGCCGCGGCGCCGCCCTTGGTGAGGCCGGCCTGGACCGAGCACACCGGCCAGGCGCCGGGGCCCTGCGAGGCGAGGACCTTCTCGGCGACGGCGATCTGCTGGTCCTTGGTGGCCAGGTCGGCGCGCGCCGCGAAGGCGGTGCCGCCGAAGGCGGACCAGGTGCTGGAGGTGAACTGGAGGCCGCCGTAGAAGCCGTTGCCCGTGTTGATGCTCCAGTTGCCGCCGCTCTCGCACTGGGCGACCTTGTCCCAGGTGGCGACGGTGGCGGCGGAGGCGGTGCCGGAGGCGATGCAGGGGACGGTGAGGCCGACGCCCGCGACGCCAAGGGCGGCGATCACGCGACGGGTGCGGCTGGACAGACGAGTGCCGTTGGTGGGCAGCATGAAGACGCGGTCCTCTCCCACGCCTGCGAGGTGAGCTGTCGGATTCGGGCTGGAGTTGCCCGGCCGCGCTGTGGGCGCGGCTTCACCCCTAGCCCTGGACCGTTCCGGAGATCGGTCCGGGGCGACTTACCTGTGGGTCCCCCGCTCCTGCCGTGGTGCGATTTCGCGCTGCCAGGACATCCGACGGCAGGACTCGGCGTCGCGGATGAACCGGGTTCGTGTGGTCACGAACGGGGAGCACGTTAATCAGACTTAAGTTCAAACTGCAAACGGCTGTGATGCGCATCACGGTTTAGTGGGAACTGCCAAAATTGCCGCTCTCCATGATCGTAAATGATCGTTTTCAAGCAACCCTGTTGCGGAAGCCCACAACTGGCAGCACTTCAGAAGTGGTGTGACGGCGCGTCGAATCGCGGGCCGGAGTGCCCCGGCGGATGCCGCGACGGCTGTGATGCGAGCGCCCGCGACCGCGTTTCCTATTTCCTTTCAAAAAGGCCAGAACGGACATTCCACTTCATCGCCGTCCGACTTCCGTGCGGGACGGCCATGGGCGGGCGGAGCAAAACCGAAGGGCCCGGAACGCATGCCGTTCCGGGCCCTTCGGTGCGCGCGAACCGGCGCGCGACGTCGACTACCGCCCTGCGGGCCCCTGGGAGGCCGCGTGGGCGCCGCGGACGCCCTCCGGGGCCCCCTCGGCCTCGGAGGCGGCCGCCGCCTCCGCCTCGGCCCGTGCCAGGTCCTCCGGGGACGGCGCGGGCAGCGCCGCCAGGTAGGTGGAGGCGATCAGCTGGCCGACCGACGGGTACGAGCCCAGCGGCGCGGCCGACGGGCAGCCGGTCTCCTCGGCGGCGGTGGCGAGCAGCTCGGAGTCCGCCTCCGGGCCGATCACCAGCGGGGCCAGCGCCGGGCGCTGCGAGCCGGTGTCCCTGAGGTGGTTGACGGCCGCGGCCACCGAGCCGGGCACGTCGAGCGCGGCGGCGACGACCGGCACGGCCAGTCGGGCGGCCAGCAGCACGCCGGTGATGCCGGCCGCCGCGGCCGCGTCCTCGCCGCCGACGGTGGTCAGCACCACGCCGTCCGCGGCGGTCGCGATGGCGAACAGCCGGGCGCGGTCGGCCCGGGCCAGCCCGGCCTCGGACAGCCGGACGTGCACGGCCTCGGCCAGCAGCGGGTGCGGGCCCAGCGGGTCGGTGATGGGCGCGCCGTACTCGGCGGCGAGCGCGTGAAGCTCGGTCAGGAAGGTGTGCGGGCCGGGCACCAGCGGCACCAGGACGGGCGTCGGCAGCCCGGCCTCGGCCGCCATGGCCAGCAGCTCGGCCACGGTGCGGTCCTCGCCGCCCGTGCCCTCGCCGCCGTTGCCGGGCAGGTAGCCGACCGCGGTCCGGACGCCGTTCTGCTCGGTGCGGACGATCGAGAGCAACTCCTCGACGACCGAGCGGGACTCGGGCCCGGCGGTCGCGGGCACGGCGAGCACCAGGGCCGGGGCGCCGGCCGGGATCTCGGGGCGCTCGGGACGACGGTGGCGCCCCCGCGCACGGGAGCCTGGAGTACGGACGGGCAGTGGCGCGCCCGGGATGGCTGCGGTGCTCATGCCGGAGATCGTAGGACATCTGCCCGTCCGGCTTGCAGTCGGCTGCCGCGTGGGTTTCACGCGGTCGCGGTCCGGAGCCCGGTGCGTTTCCGGCGCCGGTCCGGGCACTTTGCCTACAATCCGGACATTCCGCTCCCAATCCCCGCGCGACCGCCGGTGGTTGCCTCGACGCGACCCGAGGGGGCCGACGTTGCACCTGGGGCGCGTGAGATGTCTCACAGCATGAGGATGGTTTGACGGAGGGTCACGGGGGTGCGACTCCCGGCATTCGAAGATCAACATTCAGCGGGGAGGCGCTCACGGCCGGTTATCGCGCGCCCGACGATTCATCGGCTATGTCCGTTTACGTACCGTCAGGAGAAGGGTCCGTGAAGAGTTCGCGGCTGCGGACAAAAGGCCACGTGCACCTGCAACGTCCCGTGCTGATGCACGTGCACTGCAGCTATCATCGCGTCAAGTGAGGCGTTGTGCCGGACCGGTACGGGGCCGGTCCGTTCGTTTCGACGGTGCCGGGGGCGCCGCGCTGGACGACAACTCCGGAAGCTCTTCGGGAGATTTCTATGCACGACTCGCAGGACACGCACGGCTCGTACGACACCTACAACGGGATGGCCGCCGCCGATCTCCAGGGGGTGGTCTGGCAGAAGAGCCGGCACAGCAACTCCCAGGGCAACTGCGTCGAGTTCGCGGCCCTGCCCGGCGGCGATGTGGCGATGCGCAACTCGCGGTTCCCGGACGGCCCGGCCCTCATCTACACCCGGGCCGAGATCGCCGCCCTGCTGCTGGGGGCCAAGGACGGGGAGTTCGACCACCTGGCGGTCTGACCGACCGCCGTGCTCCATCATCGGGGGGCCGTCGTGGGTGCCGACACCACGACGGCCTTTGTCTTTGCCTCCTCCGGGGACCTCTTCACCGGCGGTCTCCGCTTCGGAGGCGTCCGCTCCGGAGGTGTCCGCACTGGACCGGAAGTCCTCGGCGGGGCCGGCTGGAAGGGCCCGGGGTGTGGTCCTCCCGGGGCTTCCGTCGACCGGCCGTGCGCTGCCCGGCGCATGGTCCGTCCTGGGCGCGGCCCGTTCGGGTCGGGGGCCCGGTCGGGGCGCACGGCCCGGCCTAGGCCGAGCGCCGATGCCGTCCGCCGATCTCGACGGGGCCGTCGAGCGGTGAGCGGCCGCCGAGTCCGGGGTGCCCGTCCAGCGGGGAGCCGACGATCGTCTCCGCCTCGAACATTGCCCAGACCACCTTGCCGCTGCCCAGCGGGTGCCAGCCCCAGGAGCGGCTGAACGACTCCACCAGGTGCAGCCCGCGGCCGGATTCGGCGACGAAGTCGGCCTCCCGGGCGATCGGGCCGATGCTGCTCGGATCGCTCACCGCGCAGACCACCTGGGGTGCGCGGTGCACCAGGCTTATTCGGATCGGGAGCCGGCCGTCCGGGGTCGGCTGTATGGGAAAGTCGTACTCGCCCTGGGTGCCGCCCGACGGGTCGGGCCGTGCGCCGATCGCATGCCGGAGCGCGTTGGTCACGAGTTCCGAGGCCACCAGCGCGACGTCGTCGAACAGCTCCGTCAGGCCCCAGTGCTGGAGCGTGCTCCGAGCGAAGTCGCGCGCGGTTCTGACGGCTTCGAAGCGAGGAGCGAGCGTACAGGTGACCACAAGGGGGTCAACCGCCAAAGCCGTACCGGTGCTCATGAAGAGCTCCTCCCATAAGGGGGCGGACACGGCTGGACCCGCCGGGGTCATGCCGGTCACCTCCGACTCGCTCGGCCGCTCGGCCGCCCCCTCGACCAGGCGCGCGCGCACTCGAACGCCCGATGACGCGGGGGACGTCGTCGGGTCGGTGCACGGAGTCGCGCGTGGGGTCGACACGGAGCCCGCGGGATTGCCAGGGATGTGCAGGTGCACGTGCACCATGGTGGTGTGCGCTCACTGCAGATGCAAGAGTCGATTCACGTGCAGTCGCACTATTGGCATATGCAAGCGCCGGATGCACGTGCATCCTGGTGTGTGGAGTGCGGAACTGATAGGAACATCCGTCAGTATCGGCACCGTGAGCGCTCAACTGATGGCAGACTGTGCGCTGTTTGCCCTAGGTGGAGGTTTCGACCGCATGACCACAGTTCAGCCGGGCGGCGGCTCGATGGTCCGCCGGATCCTCCTCGGCTCGCAGCTGCGCCGCCTGCGTGAGGCGCGCGGCATCACCCGCGAGGACGCGGGCTACGCGATCCGGGCCTCCGAGTCCAAGATCAGCCGCATGGAACTCGGCCGCGTCAGCTTCAAGGAGCGCGACGTCGCCGACCTGCTCAGTCTGTACGGCGTGGACGACGGCATCGAGCGGGAAGCCCTGCTCGGCCTTGTCCGCGAGGCCAACAAGTCCGGCTGGTGGCACAGCTTCAACGACGTGCTGCCGGGCTGGTTCCAGACCTACGTCGGCCTGGAGGAGGCCGCCCAGCTGATCCGCACCTACGAGGTGCAGTTCATCCCCGGGCTGCTTCAGTCCGAGGAGTACGCACGGGCGGTTTTCGGACAGAGTCGGCCGGTCATCAGCGAGGAGGAGGTCGAGCGGCGGGTCAGCCTGCGGCTGCGCCGCCAGAAGCTGCTGGCCGAGGGTGCCAGCCCGCGCCTGTGGGCCGTCATCGACGAGGCGGCGCTGCGCCGGCCGGTCGGCGGGCCCAAGGTGATGCGCGGTCAGGTGCAGTACCTGATCGACGTCGCCGAGCAGGCCAACGTGGTGATCCAGGTCATGCCGTTCCGGTTCGGCGCGCACGCGGGCGAGTCCGGGGCGTTCACGATCCTGCGCTTCCCGGAGCAGGACCTCGCGGACGTGGTCTACCTGGAGCAGCTCACCAGCGCGCTCTACCTGGACAAGCGCGACGACGTCGACGCCTACATCCAGGTCATGGAGCGGCTCTGCGTGGACAGCCTCACGCCGGAACGCACGATAGACCTGCTCGCCTCGATCCTGAAGGAACGCTGAGCCGCTGCCGTCCGGGGCCTGTGAGCTCCCTCCCTCGCGAGGCCCCCCGGCAGCCGGTCACCAGGCCGCCCACCCGCCGTCAGCCGCGGGCCGGCGGCCGTTCGCGTTCCGGCGGCGACTGCTGCGGCGGGCGGCCCAGTTCCCAGGCCAGGTCGTAGCGGCCGAAGAGGTCGGCGCGGATCAGGGCCAGCGGGCTCTCGGCGCCCGGCAGCAGCACCCCGATGCAGCCGCCCATCAGCGCGCTGCGCAGCACCGCGTGCTCGGCGACCGGGTCGGGCGCGCCCCAGTCCCGCAGCAGTCCCTGGAGGATGGCGCCGAGCTGCTGCTGCTCCGGGTCCTGGACGAAGGCGCCGTTGTCCGGGTCGAGGATCAGCGCCAGGTGCGAGCGCATCACCCGGGGGTGGTCCATCGCCAGGCCGAGCACGGTGTCGATCGCCCCGGCCAGCCGTGCGTCGGGGGAGGACCCGGGGGCCAGTTCCGCCAGCGTGGCGGCCAGTGACTGGTGCATCATCCGGTGCGTCGCGGACTGCATGAGCAGCCGTTTGCCGTCGAAGTAGTACGAGAGCAGTCCGCGGGCGAGACCGGCCCGCTCGGCGATGTCCGTCAGCGTGGTGCCCGCGTAACCGCACTGGTCAACCAGCTCGACGGTGGCCCGCATGATCCGCCGGCGGGAGCGTTGCCGCATCTCCTCATTGACCGAATCCCCGCGAGGTGCCATCGTGTCTGCTCCGAACGTTCGTTGGCTCCGGGCCAATATACTTGTGGAGCCGACAGCCGCACCGGGATACCGTGCCCCGGCGGGCACTGCCCGCGCGGCCGCCACGAAGACGGCCGGCTCCACCGACACGGGGGTTTGGTGGAGCCGGCGCCATGGCCCGACGGCGCGGAGGCCGGTCACGGGCGGGGTCCGGGGTCAGCGCCCGGCCAGGACGTCGGCCCGGGCCGCGGTCGACCCGACCGGCGGCTCGTCACGATCCGGCACGGGTGCGGGAACCGCCTTGCGACGCCGGTCCACCAGGGCGCCCGCCGTCGCGACCACCAGGCCGACCACCGCGACCACCGTGACGAACAGCAGCGCCGGCCGGTAGCCGTCCAGCTGGGCCTGCGGGCTGTCGCCGCCCGCGCTGCCGGCCGTGATCATCGCGGTCGCCCCGGCGAGGACCACCGCGGTGCCGACCTGGATCGCGGTGTTCACCAGTCCCGAGGCCAGTCCCTGCTCCTCGTCGCCCACGCCGTCGGTGGCGGCGATGTTCACCGAGGGGAAGGCGAACGCGAATCCCACACCGAGCAGCAGCATCGAGGGCAGCACCAGGCCCGGGTACGAGCTGTGCTCGTCCAGCCGCAGGAACAGGGCGAAGGCGGCGACCAGTGAGGCCAGGCCGATCGGCAGCAGCCGCCCGGTGCCGAAGCGGTCCACGATCGGGCCCATGAACGGCGCCGAGAGCGCGATGAGGGCCGCGGCGGGCAGCAGGCCGAGCGCCATCTCCAGGGCCGACCAGCCGAGCAGGTGCTGGAGGTAGAGGGTGACCACGAACTGGAACCCGCCGTACGCGCCGGTCATCGCGAAGGCGACCACGTTGGCCCGGGCGACCGAGCCGTTGCGGAAGATACCGAGCCGCACCAGCGGGTGCGCGGCGCGGCTCTCCACCCGCAGGAAGGCGGCGGCCAGCACGGCGACGACCAGCAGCGAGCCGAGGGTGCGCGGGCTCAGCCAGCCGGCGCCCTGGGCCTCGGTCACGGTGAAGACCAGCAGCAGGACGGTCGCCGTGCCGGTGATCGCGCCGAGGACGTCGTAGCCGCCCTGGGCGCGCTCCTCGACCGGGCGGGGGAGCAGCCGGACGGCGAAGAGCAGGGCGAGCAGCGCGACCGGGACGGGCATCAGGAAGGTCCAGCGCCAGCCGACCGAGGTGAGCAGGCCGCTGAGCACCAGGCCGAGCGAGAAGCCGCTGGCGCCGCAGGTGGTGTATATCGACAGTGCGCGGTTGCGGGCGGGGCCCTCCGCGAAGGTCGTGGTGATGATCGACAGGCCGGCCGGGGCGGTGAAGGCGGCGCTGACGCCCTTGAGGAAGCGGGCCGCGATCAGCAGGCCGCCGTCGTCGACCAGGCCGCCGACCAGCGATGCGGCGGCGAAGACGCCCAGGGCGACCAGGAACACCCGGCGGCGGCCGAGCAGGTCGGCGGCGCGCCCGCCGAGCAGCAGCAGGCCGCCGTAGCCGAGTACGTAGCCGGAGACCACCCACTGCAGGGTGGAGGTGGACAGGTGCAGGTCGGAGCCGATGGACGGAAGGGCGACGCCCACCATGGAGACGTCCAGGGCGTCCAGGAACATGGCGGCGCAGAGCACGATCAGGGTGCCCCAGAGGCGGGGAGTCCAGTGCGGCCCGCTGGTTGACGGGGCGTCGGGTGACGTGACGGTCGCGGTGGTCATGGGGAGGACAGTACATGCACATGCATTCAATGCAAATGAATTAAATGTGAACGCATTAATTGTCGATGCACGTGCTAGGGTGGCGGCGTGGCTGAACTCGACTCCCCGGCGGAGGCCGGTCTCGTCGCGCAGTGGCGCGAACTGCTGGCCCGGCATGCCGCCGCGGCCTGCGCCCTCGACCGCGAACTGGGCGACCGGTACGGGCTGGGCATGAGCGAGTTCGAGGTGCTGGAGCGTCTCGTCGAGAACTGCGGGGGCGGTGGGGGCCAGGCGGTGCGGGTGAGCGAGCTGGCCCACACCGTCCATCTGAGCCAGAGTGCGCTCTCGCGGCTGATCGCCCGCCTGGAGAAGGCCGGAATGGTCACCCGGGCGATGTGCGAGAGCGACCGCCGGGGCGTCCAGCTCACCCTCACCGAGGCCGGCCGGGAGCGCTACGAGCAGGCCAGGCCGCTCCACCGCCGGGTGCTGGAGCAGGCCCTCGGCGATGGTTCCGATCCGGCCGGTGGATCAGCCTCCGGCTGACGCCCCGTCAGAAGCACCGCACCGGTGCGGTGTCGACCTCACAGCAGGGAGTGCAGCCCCGGTGCCGCGGCCAGCAGCACGACCACGGCGGGCGCGGCGAGCGCCGCGACGGTGAGCCGCAGCCGGTGCGGGACGGAGAGCCGCGGACGGCCCGCGAGCAGTCGGTCCACCCGCTTCGGGGACTGTGCCAGGCCGGGCGGGCAGGAGCCGAACACCCCGCGGTCCAGGTTGAGTTCGGCCAGCGCGAGGGCGGTGGTGTGCCGGCCGTGCCGACGGGCGGCCCGGTCGTCGGCGGCCAGTTCGACCAGCTCCGCCACCTGGTTCCGGAAGGCGCTGAACACGCCTACCCCGGGGAAGCCCGAGGCGAGCGCCTGGGCGAACTGCTGGAGCCAGTGGTGCCGGGCCCGGACGTGACCGCGCTCATGGCTCAGCACGGCGGCCAGCTCCCGGTCGGTCAGCTGCTGGAGGGCGCCGGTGGTGACCACCAGCCGGGAGTCCGGGCCGGGCAGCGACCAGGCCTCCGGACGGACGTTCTCCAGGACCACCAGCCGTTCCCGGCGGCTCCGGGCGGTCTCGATGGTGTCAGGCAACTCCGGTGCCCGGTTCGCCAGTTGGGCGTGCCGGCGATTGCGCACCGCCTTCGCCGTGCGAACCTCCCGGGTCAGCGCCAGCACCGTCTGCACCCCGCCCGCGGCCAGCACCGCGGCGCACAGCCGACCCCAGCCCTCGGCCTCCTGGAGGCCGTACGCCGCCTCCACGCCGTGCGGCGCGCCCGCGAACACCAGCGAGCGCAGCTCCGGCAGGGCGGCGGAGGCCGCCAGGAGGAGGCCCAGCGCGCAGCAGAGCAGAACGGCCACCACCAGGCACTGCCACACCAGCAGCGCCAGCACCGGTTCGCGCTCCGCCCAGCGGGCCCGGGCCAGCAGCCGGGGCACGAGGGTCGAGAGCAGCAGGCCGAGCAGCAGCAGGCCGATCAGGGCAGGCATCGATGGGCTCCCCGAGTACGCACGGAACGCGACAACGCGCTCCCTGCCAACCTATGCGCTGGCGACGCCCGGTGGAACGGCTTTCGACCGGCCAGTGACCAACGCCACGCTCAGGCGGGGGCTTTGGCGTGGAGGGGGCGGGGGCAGGGGCGTTTCGGCGTGGCGGGCGGAGGCTCTGGGATGCCGGGAGGGTGTCCCGCAGGGCGTCACATGGTCAGGAGCATGGCGAACATGCCGATGCCCATGGTCAGTCGGCAGGCCTGCGGCAGCCCGGAGGTGCCGACCGCGAGGGTGCCCGCCGGAGTGCGCAGCAGCCGGCTGCCGGTCCAGACGGTGTACGCGGCGAAGTAGAGGAGGAGCACCCCGGTCAGCAGCGGAAGGCCCAGGGCGGCGGCTCGGTGGTGGCCGTGCCCGGAGGTGGACGCCATCGCGAGGGCCATGTACGTCATGGCGAGCGCGCCGACCGCGTGGTGCAGCCGGTGCGCCCGGCCGGCCGGGGCGTGGGCGGCGGCGAGCAGGAAGGCGGTGGCGGGGAGGCCGAAGAGCCCGGCCCAGACGGCGGGCGGGACGGTGGCGCCGGTGACGGCCATCGCGGCCATGCCCAACCCCATCAGGGCCTCGGCGGCGTCGGACTCGCGGGCGAGCGGCCGGTGCCCACCGCCCGGGGCACAGGGGGAGTGGCGCAGCCGGACCAGGCAGGACGTGCCGGCGCCGGTGGCGAGGAGGGCGAGGAGCCAGTTGACCAGGATGGGTCCGTGCAACGGCGGCCTCCCGGGGCGGTGGGCGCCGGGGGCGGCGAACAGGGGACAGCGAACAGCGGTCGGCGGACAGATGACAGCGAACAGATGATGAAATCTGTCGGTTGTCATCTGTCATCCGTGAGCTGTCATCTGTTCGCCGCCCCCGTGCGCGGCGACGGACGTCCGGTCCACGATCACCGCACCCGGCCGGGCGCGGCCAGGGCGTGTGCAGGGGCGCACAGTGGTGCCCGTCGTTGCGAAAGCCCTGGCCGCACACCCGTCGCACGCCTGGTCGCATTCCCCGGCCGAGCGGACCGCCCACCCGGCCGCCATCAGGCGGGGGCGCTCAGCCCTGGAGCCGACCCGAGGCGACCACCCGGCTGAGGAACTGCCGCGTCCGCTCCTCCTGCGGATCGCCGAACACCTGCTCCGGCGGCCCCTGTTCGAGCACCACCCCGCCGTCCAGAAAGCAGACCTGGTCGGCGACCTCACGGGCGAAGCCCATCTCGTGGGTGGAGAGGACCATCGTCATCCCCTGTTCCTTGAGGTCCCGCACCACCGACAGCACCTCGCCGACCAGCACCGGGTCGAGCGCCGCGGTGATCTCGTCGAGGAGCAGCAGCCGCGGCCCGGTGGCCAGCGCGCGCACGATGGCGACCCGCTGCTGCTGCCCGCCGGAGAGCCGGTCCGGGTACTCCTCGGCCTTGGCCGCCAGCCCGAGCCGGTCGAGCAGTTCCAGCGCCCGGGCCCGTGACTCGGCCCGGGCGACGCGGTGCACCCGGCGCGGGGCGAGCGTGATGTTCTCCAGCACCGTCAGATGCGGGAACAGGTTGTACGACTGGAACACCACACCGATCCGGCGCCGCACGGCGTCCTCGTCCGCGCGCGGATCGGTGATCTCCTCGCCGTCCAGGAAGATCGCCCCGTCGTCGATCCCCTCCAGCAGGTTGACGCAGCGCATCAGCGTGGACTTGCCGGAGCCGGAGGCCCCGATCAGCGCCGTCACCGAGTGCTCGGCCACGGCGAGGTCCACGTCGCGCAGCACCACCTGGCCGCCGAAGGTCTTGCGCACCGACTCCAACCGGAGCACGTCGCTCGACGTCACACCGCACCTCCCTGGAGCTGGCGGCGGTTCATCCGGGCGGTAAGCCAGTCGGCGAACCGGGTCAGCGGAATGGTCAGCACGATGAACACCAGCCCCGCCACCAGGTACGGCGTGAAGTTGAAGGAGCGAGCCGCGATGATCTTCGCCGCGTACACCGCGTCGATCGCGCCGCCGATCGAGACCAGCCCGGTGTCCTTCTGGAGGCTCACCAGGTTGTTGAGCAGCGGCGGCACGACCCGGCGGACGGCCTGCGGCAGCACCACGTACCGCATCGTCTGCGCGTTGGTCAGCCCCAGCGACCGCGCCGCGGCCCGCTGGCTCGGGTGCACCGACTCGATGCCGGAGCGGAACACCTCCGACACGTACGCCGAGTAGGTCAGCACCAGGGCGGCCCCGCCCAGCAGCAGCGGATCGGTGGTCACCCCGGTCAGCCGCAGCGCCGGCACTCCGGTGATCATCACCAGCAGGCAGATGATCATCGGCAGCCCGAGGAAGAAGTCCACGTACGCGGTGGCCAACAGCCGTACCGGCAGGAAGACCGGACCGCGCAGCGTCCGCAGCACCGCCAGCAGCAGCCCGAACAGCAGGATCAACGCCCCGCAGCCGAGCATCAGCTCCAGGTTCAGCCGCAGTCCCTTCAGCACCTCGGGCAGCGCCTGGCGGGCGTAGTCGAGGTTGAAGAAGGTCCGCCGAGTCACCTCCCACCCGGGGGAGTTGACGATCAGGAGGTAGAGCACGACGGCCGTGGCCAGGGTCGAGCCGGTGGCGATCAGCGCCGAGCGGCGGGCCCGGGACCGCCGGTACGCCTCGTGCGCCAGCCGCCGCTCGGACGGACGGTAGTCGTCCTCCGTCGCCGGCGCCCCGGTCGGCCGTGCGGTGCGCGGCGCCGGCACCTTGGTGAGCTCCGCCGGACCGGCGGCGCCCGGCGCCTCCCCGCCCGGCGCCTCCCCGCCCGGCCCGGGGCTCAGGTCAGCGCTCACTTCAGCACCGGTGCCGAGACGGCGTCGGACAGCCACTGCTTCTCCAGCTTCGCCAGCGTGCCGTCGGCGCGCAGCGCGTCCACGGCCTGGGAGACGCAGCCGGTCAGCTTGGAGCCCTTGTCCAGCACCAGACCGAACTGCTCGGCCTGCGCGGCGGCCTCGAACTGGCCGACCACCTGGGCCTCCGGGACCTCGGCGCCGGTGATGTAGAAGGCGGTCGGCAGGTCCACCACCAGGGCGTCGATCTGGCCGTTCTTCAGCGCGGCCTTGGCCAGGTCGTTGGAGTCGAAGACGGCCGGCTGGGTGCTCGGCTTGATGGTGTTGGTGATGGTGTCCAGGCTCGTGGTGCCGACCTGCGCGCCGAGCTTGGCGCCCTTGAGGTCGGCGATGCTCCTGGCGCCCGCCGCCTTGGAGTTCTTCAGCGCGATGACGGTCTGGCGCACGTCGTAGTAGCCGGAGGAGAAGTCCACGGCCTGCTTGCGCTCGTCGCTGACGGACACCTGGTTGATGTCGAAGTCGAAGTCCTTGGCGCCCGGGGAGGTCGCCTTGTTGAACGGTGCGACCACCCAGCCGACCTTCTCCTTCGGGTAGCCGAGCTTCTCGGCGACCGCGTAGGCCACGGCGGACTCGAAGCCCTTGCCGTTCTCCGGCTTGTCGTCGGAGAACCACGGGTCGTACGCGGGCTTGTCGGTGCCGACGGTCAGCGTTCCGGCGGTGCGCGTGGCCAGCGCCCCCGGCGCGCAGCCCGCCGCCGTCCCGCCCGCGCCCGAGGCGGCGTCGGACTTCGAGTCCTGCGGCGCGCAGGCGGTCAGCACGGCCGCGGCGGCGACCAGCGCGGCGATGGGCAGTACGGAGGAGGGCTTGCGGAGGGTCATGACAGGGCTCCAGGGAAGGACCGGCGGGACGGGGGGGAACGAGGAGGGGCACGGGAGGGCGCGACGGGCGGCCCGCATCCCGGCGGGTCACTTCCCCCCGGTGGCGGCGCCGGAACACACGCGGCATGGTCGGCGTACGGGCCCGCGTCCGCGGCGCCCCCCGAGCCGGATCGGCAGCAGCCGGGGCGGCGGCAGGCCGGTCAACAGCAGCGGCGACAGCGGCAGCTCAGGCCGCGCGCGCGACAGCGACGGCAGACGTGCCGACGGGAGGGCGCCCGGAAGGGGCTGTCGTGGCGTTCGGCCACCGTGATCACCGCCGGGAGCATGCGGGGAGGTTCGCATCAGAACAGCGCATCTGTCCAGAACATCCAGATCACTGTCCACATGCCGGACAACCCGCCTCCCGTCGAAGGTTTGGGCGCCGGAGGGGCGGTGCACCGGAGCTTTGCCGGTCATGGCCCTCTTGAACAGGAGAACCTTTCGTACTTATGGTGTCCCCGTTGAAATAACTCCTGTCGAAGTGAGTCCACGATGCAGAATCTTTCGCCAAGGCTCGCTGTGGCGGCCGACGCCCCGGTCTCGACCCTCGCCGGCCACCCGGCCTGGCTGCGCCTGAAGGAGGCCGTCGAGACGCTGCGCCCGCTCCAGTCGAAGGACGGCTCGATCGACCTGGCCGCCGTCCAGCGGCACACGGTCGACCCGCTGGTCGCCACCGTCCGCGCCGCCGTCCAGGAGCTCGCTCCGCACTTCCCGCACGACGCCGCCTACCTGGCCACCGTCGACGCGGACCTCGCCAAGTGGGCCGACACCGGCTACCGCGAGCCCGACTTCCTGGACTCGCTGCTCGCCTTCCACCCCGCCGACCAGCGCGAGGACGGGCTGGAGCACCTGGTCGTCTTCCCGATGTACACCCAGAACGGCAACCCGGACCGCAACCTGGAAGCCGTCCTGCTGAGCGTCGTGTGGCCCGACTGGCTGGCCGAGCTGGAGCGCACCCGCTTCGACAACCCGATGTTCGTGCCGATCACCTTCACGGACTTCACCGCCGGCTACGACACCAACTCCGCCGTGCTCTTCCCCGAGACCGTCTCCGTGCGCAAGGCGCCGGAGCGTTTCACCTGGGGCGGCATCTTCTGCGACCGCGAGGCCGCCCGCTTCCGCGCCGTCTCCAGCAGCGCCGTCCAGCAGCTCGGCCTGGAGATCCCGGCCGACGCCGAGGGCCTGCTCCAGGACCAGCAGCGCGCGCAGGAGACCTTCGTCCTGTGGGACCTGGTCCACGACCGCACCCACAGCCACGGCGACCTGCCGTTCGACCCCTTCATGATCAAGCAGCGCAGCCCGTTCTGGATGTACGGCCTGGAGGAGCTCCGCTGCGACCTCACCACCTTCAAGGAGGCGGTGAAGCTGGAGACCGAGGGCAACCGGCACGCCCGCGACGTCCAGTACGCGATCCTCTTCGACCGCCTGTTCCGCTTCCCGGTCTCCGGCGACCGGGTGCGCAACTACGACGGCATGGGCGGCCAGCTGCTCTTCGCCTACCTGCACAAGCACGACGCGCTGAGCTGGCGCGACAACCGCCTCAGCATCGACTGGGAGCGCGCCCCGCAGGTCACCAACGCGCTCTGCGCCGAGATCGAGACCCTCTACCGCGACGGCATCGACCGGCCGAAGCCGGCCCACTGGATCGCCGCCTACGATTTGGTCTCCCGCTACCTCACCCCGCACCCGGCCTCCACCTGGGCGAAGGGCTCCGAGGCGCTGCCGCTCGACATCACCGACGGCAAGGCCCTCAACAAGGCCCTGTGCGATGCCGTGCTCCCGGACGAGTTCCCGCTGAGCATGTTCTACGAGGCCCTCAACAAGAAGCTGAGCGGCGTCATCGCCGCCACCGCCGGCATCACCGGCGCCGGGATCCAGGGAGCCGCCGCGTGACCACCTCCACCAACGCCCCGCTGGCCGGCAAGGTCATCGCCGTCGCCGGAGCCAGCGGCCCGGCCGGCCGCGCCGTGCTGCGCCGCCTCACCGCCGACGGTGCCACCGTGATCGGCGCCGACATCGACGCCCAGCGCCTGGAGTCCGCCCTGGACGCCACCCGGGTGGCCGTCCGCGGCGCCAAGGTCAGCGGCCAGGTGATCGACCTGCTCGACCCGCAGGAGGTCCACGACTGGGCCGACCACCTGGAGTCGGAGCACGGCCACGTCGACGGCCTGTTCCACCTGGTCGGCGGCTGGCGCGGCAGCAAGACCTTCTTCGACACCCGGCTGGACGACTGGGACTTCCTGCACGACACCGTCGTGCGGACCCTCCAGCACACCTCGCTGGCCTTCCAGCCCGCGCTGGTCCGCAGCACCGCCGGCCGCTACGCGATGATCTCCGCCGCGGCCGCGCACAAGCCCACCGCCGGCGGCGCCGCCTACGCGGCCGCCAAGGCCGCCACCGAGGCGTGGACCCTCGCCATGGCGGACTCCTTCAAGAAGGAGACCACCGACCCCGACGGCGAGCCCACCGCCGCGGCTGCGATCCTGGTCATCAAGGCGCTGGTCAGCCCCGAAATGCGGGCCGAGAAGCCGGAGGCGAAGTTCGCCGGCTTCACGGACACCACCGACCTCGCCGGCCACCTGGCGGGCCTCTGGGACCGCCCCGCAGCAGAACTGAACGGACAGCACCTGTGGCTGACAGCCCGATGACCGACCTCACCCGTACGGACGCGGTACGGCGGCACGACCCCGCCGTCCGCGGCTTCGCCAGCGACAACTACGCCGGCGTCCACCCGGAGGTCCTCGCCGCGATAGCCCTCGCCAACGGCGGTCACCAGATCGCCTACGGCGAGGACGACTACACGGCCCACCTCCAGGACGTCTTCCGCCGCCACTTCGGCGAGAAGGCCGAGGCCTACCCCGTCTTCAACGGCACCGGCGCCAACGTGGTCGCCCTCCAGTCGCTGCTCCCGCGCTGGGGCGCGGTGGTCTGCGCAGAGTCGGCCCACATCCACGTCGACGAGGGCGGCGCCCCGGAGAAGATGGGCGGCATCAAGCTGCTCACCGTCCCCACCCCGGACGGCAAGCTCACCCCCGAGCTGCTCGACCAGCAGGCCTGGGGCTTCGGCGACGAGCACCGCGCGCAGCCGCTCGCGGTCTCCATCACCCAGAGCACCGAGCTCGGCACCCTCTACACCCCCGACGAGATCCGCGCGATCACCGAGCACGCCCACCAGCTGGGCATGCTCGTCCACGTGGACGGCTCCCGACTGGCCAACGCCGCCGCCTCGCTCGGCCTGCCGCTGCGCGACTTCACCACCGACGTCGGCGTCGACGTGCTCTCCTTCGGCGGGACGAAGAACGGCCTGCTGTTCGGCGAGGTCGTGGTGGTGCTCAACCCGGAGCGGGTGCGCAACATCAAGTACCTGCGCAAGACCTCGATGCAGCTCGCGTCGAAGATGCGCTTCGTCTCGGTCCAGTTCGAGGCGCTGCTCTCCGGCGACCTCTACCTCCGCAACGCCGGCCACGCCAACGCGATGGCCAGCCGCCTGGAGGCAGCGGTCCGGAAGATCGACGGCGTCGAGGTGGTCCGCCCGGTCCAGGCGAACGCGGTGTTCGCGATCCTCCCGCGCGAGGTGAGCGAGCGGCTCCAGAAGCGCTACCGCTTCTACTTCTGGAACGAGCACACCGGCGAGGTCCGCTGGATGTGCGCCTTCGACACCACGGAGGCCGACATCGACGCCTTCGCGGCGGCCATCGCCGAGGAGATGGGCCGCGCCTGACGGTGCCCGAACCACGGATCGTCCCGTCCCGCGTCAGCGGGGCGGGACGATTTGCATGTGGCGGGCCGGTCCCCGTACAGTTCCGGAGTCGCTGCGGGAGACCGGGGCGGCAAGGCGGAAAGCGAATCCGATGAATGAAACTCCGGAAAACGGAGCGGAAAGCGTCTGATAAACTGGAAACACGAAAGAACGAAGCCCGGAGGGTCCGCTGGAAGGCGGTCCGAAGGAAGCGTCCGTTCCTTGAGAACTCAACAGCGTGCCAAAAGTC